>NZ_CP033324.1:2407500-2657500 GCF_003710085.1 Nocardioides pantholopis
AGGCCGGAAACGAGACAAGCGACGTGCTTCTCACCCCGTGGTCAGGTTGAGGGATGGACTCCGTCTGGCTGGTCCTCGGGATCGTCGTCCTTCTCGCCACCTTGCTGGACGTGTTCCTCACCGCGCTGAACTACGACGAGGCCGGCTTCCTCGCCGGTCCGGTCGCCCGCCTGCAGTGGCACACGGTGCGCCGCGTCACCCGCCGGCTGCCCCGGCGCTGGCGGCCGGTGGCGCTGCGCCAGGTCACCGGCCTGCAGATCATCGTGATCGTGGCCGTCTGGCTCTTCGGCGTCATCCTCGGCTACGGGCTGATCTACCGGGGCCTGATGTCGCCGACCTCGTTCTCGGTCAGCGGCACCGGCGCGGAGCGGGACTTCTTCGACGCGATGTACTTCAGCGCCGCCCAGCTGTCCACGGTCGGCGGCTCGGTGCTCACCGCCGAGACCGACCTGCTGCGCTTCCTCAGCATCGCCGAGACCCTCACCGGCGTGATCCTGGTGTCGCTGATCCTCACCTTCCTGCTCGGCGTGTACGACGTGATCGGGAGCCTGCACTCGCTGTGTCGGCACTTCTTCAGCGCCGAGCGCGGCGCCGGCTCCCCCGTGGCCAGCCTCGCGCCGTACTTCCAGCAGGGTGAGCCGAACGGCCTCGACGGCCACGTCGACGGCATCGCCGACTCGTTCGCCTCCTACACCGACGGGCTCCGCCTGCACCACGCCGCGTACTACTTCCAGAGCGGGCGGGACCAGTTCGCGCTCCCGTACGCGCTGCGGATGACCGGCGGGACGCTCGGCGCGCTGCGCTGGGGGCTGCCCACCGGGCATCCCGCCACGACCCAGCCCGCGCTGGTCGGCCTCACCTTCCAGTTCCTGGAGTTCGGCGACTACCTGCACACGCAGCTGCGCTGGCGCAGCGTCGCGGTGCCCGAGGTCGTCACCCCCGAGGTCTTCGCGCGGCTCGCCAAGGACGAGCGCCGCGCTCGGGAGGACTCCTGGGTGGCGCGCTTCGTCCAGCTCGAGCGTGAGATGGCCGGGCTCGCCGGGCTGGAGCCGCTCTCGGATCTCGACGATGCCCACCGCCGCTACAGCGCCTGGCTGCCGTTCGCCTACCGCGCCCAGCAGATCGTGCTGGCCACCAGCGCGGACCTCGACTACCAGCCGGTCATCGTCAGCGACACCCCGGTCTCGATCCTGGAGGCCCGCGACGCCGTCGCGCTGCAGAGCATCGAGGAGATCCCCGGGCCGGTGAGCGTCACGACAGACCCGGTGCCGGACACCGAACGGAGCCGGGCCGGACGGCTGCGGACCTTCCTCGACGAGCACCTCTCCCTGGTCGACCCCGGCCACGCCCGGCTCCGCTCGGCGGCACGCGCGGTCCTCGGGGCGGTCGCTGCCGTCGTCACCCTGCACCCGCTCTTCGACGCCCTGGACGAGACCGCCTTGCCCCCCGCGATCTTCGGCGGCTTCGTCGCGATGCTCAGCGCCGGGGTCGCGGTCGACCGGACCGTGCGCGGGCGCCAGGTCACGAGCGTCCTGGTCGTGCTCCCGGTGTCGGCGGTCGTGCTCGTCGGTGCGCTCGCCTCCGGGTCGGCCCTGTGGAGCGGGGTCCTGCTCGTCGTCATCGCGCTGGTCGGGGTCGGCGCGGGGCGGCTCGGCCCGCGCTGGGCCGCGCTGGGCCGGGTCTCGTTCATGGCGTACTACTTCGCGCTGATCATGCGCCTGGAGCTCGCCGACGTGGTGTTCTACATCGCGGCCGCCGTGGTCGGGGTCGCGTGGGCGTACGTGCTGAACCACTTGGTCCTGCCCGACCGCCCCCGTCGGGTCCTGCGCGGCGGGATCGACGGGCTCGGGCGGCGCCTCGTGGACTCGATGGACCCGCTGATCGACGCGGTGTCGTGGGCCCGCTGGGATCCCGACATCCGCAAGCGGGTCTCGGCCGACCTGCGCCAGCTGCACGGCGCCGCGGCGTTCATCGGCGGCCAGCTGAGCGGCGAGCCCGCTGCGACCGGGATCGACCCGGCGAGCGCCGCGGTGCTGCGGCTGCGGCTCTTCGACCTCGAGCTCACCTCCGGGAACCTCACCGGCGCGGTCCGCGACGTCACGGGCACCGCCATCTCGCTGGAGCTGCGGGCTCGGCTCGCGGGCCGCCTGGAGCTGCTGCAGGCCCACCTGCAGGAGATCGCCGCGCGCCCGGTCGAGGACGACGCCCGGCCCACCACGCCGACACCCTCGGCCCTCGCCCCGTGGAGCAGCGAGCCGGCACCCACCGGCTGGCCGCTGGCGGCGCGCGCCCTGCACCATGCCGCCGACGAGGTCTACCTGGCTGCCGACGCCCTGCAGCGGGCCGAGGCCGCCAGCCTCGATCCCGCCGCCCCGCCGCTCGCCGACCCCGGCGTGACGGCGGACGACGGCAGCCTGGCGGAGATCGAGGAGCTCGAGGGAGTGGCGCAGGCCGATCCGGAGACCCCCGCGCCCAGGTCCCTGTCGGGCAACACCAAGCAGGCGGTCCAGGCCGCCGCCGCCACCGGGGCGGCGCTCCTGGTGGGCGAGGCCGTCTCCTCCACCCACCAGTACTGGGCCACCCTCTCGGCCTACCAGGTCCTCGGCGGCACCGACGGGGAGACCTTCGTCAAGGGCGCCAAGCGGATCGCCGGAACCGTCGTGGGCGCCGCCGTCGGGTTCGCGATCGCGATCGGCACCGACGCAGAGCCGGCGGTCGTGGTGCCGCTGCTGGCCGTGGCGGTCTTCGCCTCGACGTACTACCGCCCGGTGTCGCCGGCGGTCTCGACGTTCTGGGTCACGATGATCTTCGCGATGATCTACGAGACCCTCGGCCGGCTCAGCCCCGTCGCGCTGGAGCTGCGGGTCCTGGAGACCCTCTTCGGCGCGGTGGTGGCACTGCTGGTCGCCTGGTGGGTCTTCCCCACCCACACCCGGACCAAGCTCAACCAGGACCTGACCAGCCTGCTCGACGACCTGCGCGTGGTGATCACGGCCGGCCTGGAGCGGCTCAGCGGCAACGACACGGTCTCGGCGGCGGCGATCCGTCGACGCCTGCTCGCGATCAACCAGGCCGCCCGGCAGCTCACGGTGACCTCGGCGCCGCTGCGCCGGGCGGCGGGGGCTCTGGAGGCCGGCGGGGTCGAGGGCCGGCTCACCGCCGTGTGGTCACTGACCTACTACACCCGCCGCCTGATCGAGGCCGTCGAGCACGCGCTCGCCGCCGGGGTGGACCCGGGCGGCGAGGACTGGGGGCAGCTGCGGCGCGCCACCAGCGACAACCTCACCGCGCTGACCGCGGCCCTCGCGGACCAGCTGCCCGGCCCGGTCCACGACTCCCTGCCGGCCAGCCGGGACTACGACCCCAGCGGCCGGCCGACGCGACCCGAGGACGCCGTACTCCGTGAGCTCGAGCGGATCAACCAGACGGTCGTGCTGCTGCTCGGCGACATCTCCCCCGGCGCCGTGAACCGGGACGCCGAGCCGGCCGCCACGCCCTGAGCGGCCCAGCCCCTGAGCAGCCCTGCCACGGGCGAGCGCCCGCCCCGTCGGTCCGACCGGCTGACAGGAGCGCGTGGCTCCTGGGCGGGCCGGGCGGGACGGTGCGGGCGCCTCGCAGCGCGGACCGGTCAGGCCGGGGCGGCCGAGTCCTCCTCCTCGAGCATCCGGCGCAGGTTCGCCTCCTGGTCCGAGCTCAGGTTGGTCTCGATCAGCTCGCCGCGGATGCCCTGCTCGCGCAACGACTCGTGGACCCGGTCGAGCACGACCCCGGTGGTGAGCACGAACAGCGCCGAGGTGCCGGGGGTGACCTTCTCGCGCACGGAGCCGATGAAGTCGTCGTCGATGCCGACATCAATCATCGAGCCGGCCAGGGCGCCGCCGGCGGCACCGACCACGAGGCCGATCAGCGGAATGAAGAAGATGACTCCGAACAGCAGCCCCCAGAACATGCCGCCGAGCACGCCGTTCGCCAGCATGTTGGTCGCCTGCCGGGTCTTGGGCTTCTTCTTGCCCTCCTCCCACGAGACGGTCGCCGCGTCGAGGATCTGCACGAGCTCCTGCTTCTGGAGCTTGGAGAGCGCCTCCTCGGCCCGCTGCGCGCCGTCGGGGGTGTCGAACTTCCACACGGTCAGAGTTGCCACGTCGTGCTCCTTTGGTCCGGACAGGCATGCCCCGAAACCGACGCATGCTCGTATCCGGTCCCCCGTTTTCCGCCAGTGACCCCCGTCACCATCAGGCGCCAGCGCCGATCGGCAGACACTCCGTAGTGCCCGGGACGTAAAGACCCGGGCACGCGCGGGCCGCACTCCGCCACGTCGCGGCCACGCCTCGCCCACCGGCCGGTAAGGGTTCGGTACGTCGCTCGCGCCCGGCGCCGGGGCGTGCCTGACTCATAGCCCGAGCGAGAGCGCCAGGAGGGCCACCATGTCGGACGAGCTCAGGATGAGGATGGACCGCTGCCTGCGCGACGCGGGCCAGCACGCGGCGCGCGCCCTGCTGGAGATGGACCGGATGCGGAACTCGGGCGACCCCCGCGAGCGGGCCGCCTACGACGAGGTGCACGAGCTGATCAACGACCTCGGCGGCGCCCTGATCCTGCTCCAGGTCGCGGCCTGAGCCGGCCCGTCAGTCCCGCGGCCGCACGTGCTCCGCACGCACCCACCCGTGGGCCAGTTCCCAGCTGCGGACCCCGCCACCGGACGCCCACACCACCAGCGCCTCCCACCGGTCGGCGGTGCGCCGCCACTCCAGGATCAGCCCCGGGCAGCGCTCGTGCCAGCGACCGGTCTGGCAGACCCAGACGTGGCGCGGCACGGCGTGCCCGCGGGAGCCGGTGACCTGATCGTGCATCCGCCCACGATAGAACACCTGTTCGAACGCCTGGCCGGTGGTGCCGGGTCGAGCCGGCCAGCCACCCGGGTCGGGAGCCGCCGTACGGCGAAGAACCCGCTGGCGAGGTGTCGCCAGCGGGTTCTTCGGGTGCCGTTCGGTGCGGCCGACGATCAGAGGACCAGGATCAGGACCACGATGACGGCGATGACCAGGGCGAGAATGGCAATGGTGCGAGTGTTCACAGGGCACTCCTTCGGGCCGGATAGGTTCCCCTCCATGCCCGGGGACGGGCCCGCCCAAACCGTCAGCTGCCGGAGTCGTAGTCCGAGGGCTCGCTGTCGATCATGAAGTTGCGGTCGTTCTCGATGCCCTGGACCATCCGCTCCACCCACGCATCGTCGGTGGTCTCGATGTCGCGATCGGCCAGCTGCGCACGCAGGTAGGTCGCCAGGTCGGTCTCGCCGGAGGCCTTCGCGATGGAGGTCGCGTCGACGGCGGCTTGGAGATCGGAGTCGTACGAGGCCATGGGGGCTCCTCTCGTCGGGGACCGGCCCGTTACCCGACGGGCGCCCGCTCGACACCCCGGCCGGCGGCCGGGCCGCGGCGAGCTCAGTCCTCGTCGGTCGCGAAGTCCTCGTCGTGGGTCCCGGGCCGCGGCGCCCACGGCAGCTCCCGGGCGGGGCGGACGACGACCAGCCGGTCGCCGCGGGCGAGCAGTGTGACCACCGGGTCGAAGTAGCGGTAGACCTTCTCGTCGCGCACCACCGCGATCACCTGGTCGGGCAGCGACTGCGGGGCCTTGCCGACCTCGGTGACCAGCAGCTCGCGCTCGGCGACCTCGAGCCCCTCGCCGTACGTCAGCAGGTCCTCCATCACCGAGCCCAGGGTCGGGGAGAGCGAGGAGAGGCCGAGCAGCCGCCCGACCGCGTCGGAGGAGGTGATCACCGAGTTGGCGCCGGACTGCCGCATCAGCGGCGCGTTCTCCTGCTCCCGCACCGAGGCGACGATCCGGGCGTCCGGGTTCTGCTGGCGCACGGTCAGCGTGGCCAGCACGTTCGCGGCGTCGCTGTCGGTGGTGATGACGACCTGGTCGGCCTCGGCGACCCCGGCGCGGCGCAGTACGTCGCGGCGGGTGGCGTCGCCGGTGACGACCGCCAGCCCGTCGGCGTGGGCGTCCTGGAGCGCGGTGGCGCTCGGGTCGACGACCACGACCGCCTCCCGGTTCAGGCCGTTGCCGACCAGGGTCTCGACGGCGCTACGGCCCTTGGTGCCGTAGCCGATGACGACGACGTGGTGTCCCATGTGCTTCCTCCATCGGGCGACGCGGAACATCTCCCGGCCCTGCGAGGCGAGAACCTCGAGGGTGGTCCCGATCAGGAGGACCAGGAAGGCGATGCGGGCGGGGGTGATGACGAACGCGTTGATCAGGCGCGCGCCGTCGGTGACCGGCGCGATGTCGCCGTAGCCGGTGGTGCTGAGCGTGACGGTCGTGTAGTAGATCGCGTCGATGAGGCTGATCGTGTTGGTGGGGTCGTTGCCGTCGCGATAGCCGTCCCGGTCGAACCAGACCAGCAGCGTGGTGCCGACCAGGATGCCCAGCGCGGCCAGCAGCCGGCGGCCGAGCTCCCACCACGGCGAGCGGACCCGCTCCGGCAGGGCGATCATCGTGCGCCCCGCGGCCGGTGTGGAGTCGGAGCGGAGGACGGGCACGAAGCGAATCTAGTGGACCGGGGGCGCGGACCTGCTCAGGGCCGGCCCTTCGACCCATCGTGGCGCGGCCGCGGCCCCCGCTGCAGGCGGGCCCGGGTGGTCGCCTTCTGCGGGAAGACTGTGTCGAAGGCGGCGTTGACGGCAGCCCCGATCAGCACGGCGATCGCCACCAGGTAGAGCCACAGCAGCACCGCGATCGGCGCGGCCAGCGGGCCGTAGATCGAGCGGGAGTCCGCAGCGGTCACGGTCAGCACCCAGCGCAGCAGGTAGGAGCCGGCGACCCAGGCGAACAGCGAGAACGTCGCGCCCGGCAGGTTGAAGGTCCAGCTCGTTCGGGCCGGCACCGAGACGTGGTAGAGCGTGGCCAGGAAGCAGATGCAGACCGCGATCACGACCGGCCAGTAGAACCCGAGCACGAAGCCGAGGTCGTCGGGCAGCCACCGGGCGACCAGGGTCGGCCCCACCACGATCAGCGGCACCGCCACCACGCCGGTGACCAGCGCCAGCACGTAGAGGACGAACGAGAGGGCCCGGGTCGCGATGATCCCGCGGTGCCCGCCGAGGCCGTGCATGATCGTGATCGTGTCGACGAAGACGTTGAGGGCTCGCGACCCCGACCACAGCGCGAGCACGAAGCCCAGCGAGATCACGTCGAAGCGCCCGCCGCGCAGCACCTCGTCCATGGTCGGCGCGATCACCCGGTCGACCGCGCTGTCGGTGAGCAGCCGGGAGGACAGGTCCAGCACCGCCTGCCGGACCTCCTCGACCTGGCCGGGGGTGAACCGGTCGGTGACGTAGCCGACGGCGCCGGTCATCGCGAAGATCAGCGGCGGCACCGAGAGCACCGCGAAGAACGCCGCCTCGGCGGCCAGCCCGGTGACCCGGTAGCGCAGGCAGGACGCGACGGTGGCGACCACCAGGCGCCACAGCGTGTGGCCGCGGCGCCGACCCGATGCCAGGAGCCGCCCCCGAGCCCGGGCCAGGGGGCCCGGATCCGCCGGCCCCGCCGACCCGGCCGCGTCCTGGGGGGTCTGCACGGCCATGGCCCTACCGTAGGTCACATGGAGCCCCGTCAGCCGCGCGCCGCGAGCCGGGTCGTCACCAACCAGGCACCCCCGCTGGCCGGCCACAACGTGGTCACCGCCGACCGGGCGCTCAGCGAGGCCGTGCTGCGGCACGGGTCGGCCGAGGTCCTCGACGACCTGGTGATCCTCGGCGCCGACGCCGGGACCGCCGAGGCCCGCGAGCACGGGCTGCTCGCCAACGAGTTCCCGCCGCGGCTCACGCCGTACGACCGCTACGGCCAGCGCGTCGACGAGGTCCGGTTCCACCCCTCCTGGCACTGGCTGATGGAGCGCGCCGTCGGGCACGGGCTGGCCGCGACGCCCTGGGAGCAGCAGGCCGACGGCGCCGCGCACGCCCACCTGCGCCGGGCCGCCGGCGTCGTGGCGTGGTCCCAGACCGAGCCCGGGCACGGCTGCCCGATCGCGATGACGTACGCCGCGGTGCCGGCCCTGGCCGCCGACGAGGCGATCGCCAAGGAGTGGACCCCGCTGCTCGCCTCCCGTCGCTACGACCCCGGCCTGCGGCCGCTGCGCGAGAAGGTCGGGGCGCTCGCCGGGATGGGCATGACCGAGAAGCAGGGCGGCTCCGACGTCCGCACCAACGTGACGTCGGCGCGGCCGACCTCGGCCGAGGGCGAGTACACCCTGCACGGCCACAAGTGGTTCACCTCCGCCCCGATGAACGACGTCTTCCTGGTGCTGGCCCAGGCGGACGGCGGGCTCACCTGCTTCGTGGTGCCGCGGGTGCTCCCCGACGGCGCCCGCAACCAGCTCGACGTGGTCCGGCTCAAGGACAAGCTCGGCAACCGCTCCAACGCCTCCGGCGAGCTGGAGCTGGACGGCACCCTCGCGCTCCGACTCGGCGACGAGGGCCGGGGGGTGCGCACGATCATCGAGATGGTCGCCGCGACCCGGCTGGACTGCGTGCTCGGCTCGACCTCGCTGATGCGCCGGGCGGCCTCGGAGGCGTCCTGGCACGCCGCGCACCGCTCCGCCTTCGGCGGTCTCCTCCTCGACAAGCCGCTGATGCAGAACGTGCTCGCCGACCTCGCCGTCGAGACCGAGGCCGCCACCGCGCTGGCGATGCGGCTCGCCGCGGCCGTGGACGCGCCCGAGGACCCGCACGAGGCCGCGTTGCGCCGGATCGCGCTGCCGCTGGCGAAGTTCTGGATCTGCAAGCGCACCCCCGCGATGGTCGCCGAGGCGCTGGAGTGCCTGGGCGGCAACGGCTACGTGGAGGAGTCCGGGCTGCCGCTGCTCTACCGCGAGGCGCCGCTGAGCTCGGTCTGGGAGGGGTCCGGCAACGTCAACGCCCTCGACGTGCTGCGCGCGCTGGGCCGCGAGCCCGCGGCCCTGGACGCCTGGATCACCGAGGTGGGCCGGGCCCGCGGCGGCGACGCCCGCCTGGACCGGGCCGTCGACGACGTGCTGGCGATGCTGGGCTCGCTGCTCGGCGAGCCCGGCCAGCTCGAGGCGCAGGCCCGCCGGCTCGCCGGCCGGATGGCGGCGGTCCTCCAGGGCTCGCTGCTGGTCCGGTTCGCCCCGGCCGAGGTGGCGGACGTCTTCTGCGCCTCCCGGCTCGGCACGTCGTACGACGGGACGTTCGGCGCGCTGGCCGGCGGGGACCTGCGGGCGATCGTGGACCGGGCCCTGCCGACCGGCTGAGGCCGGCCGGGCCCGGGCTCAGGCCAGGTCGAGGCCCGGGTAGAGCGGGTGCTTGTCGAGCATCTCGGCGGAGGCGTCGCGGACCTTCGCGGCCACCCCGTCGGCCAGGGCGTAGGACGCCTTGGACGGGCCGCCGGCCTTGGTGGTGCCGGCCTCGGTGTTGCGCAGCACCTCGACGATCAGCTCCGCGGTCCGGTCGAACTCGTCGTGGCCGAAGCCGCGGGTCGTGAGCGCGGGGGTGCCCAGCCGGATGCCGGAGGTGTACCAGGCGCCGTTCGGGTCGGCCGGCACCGAGTTGCGGTTGGTGACGACGCCGGCGTCGAGCAGCGCGGACTCGGCCTGGCGGCCGGTGAGCCCGAAGCCGGAGACGTCGAGCAGCACCAGGTGGTTGTCGGTGCCGCCGGTGACCAGCGTGGCGCCGCGCTTGGTGAAGCCCTCGGCCAGCGACTGGGCGTTGTCGGCCACCCGCTGGGCGTAGGTCTGGAAGGCGGGCTGGCGGGCCTCGGCGAGCGCGACGGCCTTCGCGGCCATCACGTGGCCCAGCGGGCCGCCGAGCACCATCGGGCAGCCGCGGTCCACGCTGGGGGCGTACTCCTCGGTGGCCAGCACCATGCCGCCGCGCGGGCCGCGCAGCGACTTGTGCGTCGTGGTGGTCACGATGTGCGCGTGCGGGACCGGGTCCTCGTCGCCGGTGAAGACCTTGCCGGCGACCAGCCCGGCGAAGTGCGCCATGTCGACCATCAGCGTGGCGCCGACCTCGTCGGCGATCTCGCGCATCTTCGCGAAGTTCACCCGGCGCGGGTAGGCGGAGTAGCCGGCCACCAGGACCAGCGGCTTGAACTCGCGTGCCTTGGCGGCGACCGCGTCGTAGTCGAGCAGCCCGGTCTCGGGGTCGGTGCCGTACTGCTGCTGGTGGAACATCTTGCCGCTGATGTTGGGGCGGAAGCCGTGGGTGAGGTGGCCGCCGGCGTCCAGGCTCATGCCGAGCAGGCGCTGGTTGCCGAGCTCGTGGCGCAGCTTCTCCCAGTCGGCCTCGGTGAGCTCGTTGACGTTCTTGCTGCCGGCCTTCTCCAGCCAGGGACCCTCGACCCGGTGCGCCAGGATCGACCAGAACGCCACCAGGTTGGCGTCGATGCCGGAGTGCGGCTGGGCGTAGGCGTACTCCGCGCCGAACAGCTCGCGAGCGTGCTCGGCCGCCAGCGCCTCGACGGTGTCGATGTTCTGGCAGCCGGCGTAGAACCGGTGGCCGACCGTGCCCTCGGCGTACTTGTCGCTGAGCCAGGTGCCCATGGTGAGCAGCACGGCGGGCGAGGCGTAGTTCTCGCTCGCGATCAGCTTGAGCGATCCGCGCTGGTCGGCCAGCTCCTGGCGGGTGGCCTCGGCGACCCGGGGCTCGACCGAGGCGATGACCTCGAGGGCTTGGGAGTAGGCGCTGCTGGTGAGGGCGTCGAGGTCGCTCATGGTCCCCACCCTAGGCCCGCGACCACGGGGGTCCCCCGCCGATCCCGAGGCGACCGACGTGACCTGCGTCGCATCGGCGTCGATCCCCAGGCGTGGCCCACGACACTCGTCTCATATGCTGGAGACGCGTCTCGCCAGACGAGACCGGTGGTTGTGGGGAGGGGGTCCGGAGACTGAGACTCCTTGACATGGTCTCCGCTGCTACCCACGCCCATCTCGTGGTCCGTCGCCACGTGGACTTCGGGCGCACCCGCAGCATGATGTGTCCGCCTCGCTGAGCTTCTCCGGTCATCTCTCTCCGCGCCGTCGCGCGGGACCTCCAGCGAAGGATCCACTCCCCCATGCCTGACCTGCGCTACACCGCCGCTGCTCCTGCCCACACCGAGGTCCCCCGCCCCAAGCGTGGCGAGGGCCAGTGGGCGTTCGGCTTCACCGAGCCGCTGAACAAGAACGAGCAGTCGAAGAAGGACGATGACCCGCTCAACGTCCGCGACCGGATCCTCTACACCTACTCCAAGCGCGGCTTCGACTCCATCGACCCCGCCGACCTGCGCGGCCGGTTCCGGTGGATGGGCCTCTACACCCAGCGCGCCCCGGGCTTCGACGGCGGCAAGACCGCGACCGTGCCCGAGGAGGAGCTCGACGACCGCTACTTCATGATGCGGGTCCGCTCCGACGGCCGGCTGCTCACGCCGGCCGCCGTCCGGGCGCTCGGCACCATCGGGCGCGACTACGGCCGGGACACCGCCGACGTGACCGACCGCGAGAACATCCAGTACCACTGGATCCGCATCGAGGACGTCCCCACGATCTGGGGCATCCTCGACGACGCCGGACTGAGCAGCCTCGAGGCCTGCGGCGACTCGCCGCGCCCCTTCCTCGGCTCCCCCGTCGCCGGCGTCGCTGCCGACGAGCTCATCGACGGGACCCCGGCGCTGGAGGAGATCTACCGCCGCTACATCGGCAACCCGGCCTTCTCGAACTTCCCGCGCAAGTTCAAGACCGCCCTGACCGGCCACCCCAGCCACGACGTGGCCCCCGAGGTCAACGACATCTCGTTCGTCGGCACCGTGCACCCCGAGCACGGACCCGGCTTCGACCTGTGGGTCGGCGGCGGCCTGTCCACCAACCCGATGCTGGCCCAGAAGCTCGGCGTCTGGATCCCGCTCGACGAGGTCGCCGACGCCTGGGAGGGCGTCGCGTCGATCTTCCGCGACTACGGCTACCGCCGGCTCCGCTCGCGTGCCCGCCTGAAGTTCCTCGTCGCCGACTGGGGCGTCGAGAAGTTCCGCGAGGTGCTCGAGAAGGAGTACCTGGGCCGGACCCTGGTCTCCAACCCCTCTCCCGAGCAGCCGGTCGGCCACCGCGACCACATCGGCGTGCACGAGCAGCAGGACGGCAAGAAGTACATCGGCATCGCCCCGACCGTCGGCCGGGTCTCCGGCAGCCTGCTGCTGCAGCTGGCCGAGCTGATGGAGGAGTACGCCGTCGCCGGCGCGCGCCTCACGCCGTACCAGAAGATCGTGCTGATCGGCGTCGAGCCGGCCGTCGTCGAGGAGCTGATCGTCCGCCTCGACGCGATCGGGCTCTCAGCGCGCCCCTCGAACTGGCGGCGCAACACGATGGCCTGCACCGGCATCGAGTTCTGCAAGCTCGCGATCGTCGACACCAAGGAGCGCGCCCGCCGGCTGGTCGCCGAGCTCGAGCGCCGCTTCCCCGAGCTCGACACCCCGATCACTGTCAACGTCAACGGCTGCCCCAACGCCTGCGCCCGCACCCAGGTCGCCGACATCGGCCTCAAGGGCCAGCTGGTCGTCGCCGACGGCGAGCAGGTCGAGGGCTTCCAGGTGCACCTCGGCGGCGCGCTGGGGCTGAAGGCGAACTTCGGCCGCAAGCTGCGCGCCCACAAGGTCACCAGCGCCGGGCTGGACGACTACATCACCTCCGTGGTCACCAACTACCTCACCAACCGCGAGCCCCAGGAGTCCTTCGCGGACTGGGTGGCGCGCGCCGACGAGGACCTGCTGCGCGGCGAGAAGACCCTCGAACCGGCGGACCGATGAGCGAGCGCGCCGTTCCGTTCCACTGCCCGTTCTGCGGGGAGGAGGACCTCCGTCCCCACGAGGTGGTCTCGGAGTCCGGCGAGATCAGCTCCCCCCACGGCACCTGGGAGTGCCGCGGCTGCCTGCGTGCGTTCTCGCTGAAGATGCTGGGGATCATCCGCCCGGGGAGCCCGGGGGTGAGCCGATGACCGCCGTGTCCGCGACCGTCTTGGCGCGCGCCGCCCGCGGCGCCCAGACCGAGGGCCGCAGCCCCGAGGAGCTGCGCGAGATCGTCTCGCACTGGGGCGCCGAGCTCGAGCTGGCGCCGGCCGAGGTCATCGTGGAGTGGGCCGCCGCCACCTTCGGCGAGCGGTTCTGCGTGACCTCCTCGATGGGCGACGCCGCGCTGGCGCACCTGGTCTCCAAGGTCGTGCCCGGCATCGACGTGCTGTTCCTCGACACCGGCTACCACTTCGTGGAGACCATCGGGACCCGCGACGCCGTCGCGGCGACGATGGACGTCAACCTGCTCTCGATCACGCCCGTGCAGAGCGTGGCCGAGCAGGACGCGACGTACGGCAAGGACCTGTACAAGACCGACCCCGACCTGTGCTGCAAGCTGCGCAAGGTCGAGCCGCTGAGCCGAATGCTGTCCGACTACGACGCCTGGGCCACCGGCCTGCGCCGGGCCGAGACGCGCAACCGCGTCATCGCGCCGGTCATCGGCTGGGACGCCAAGAAGGGCAAGGTCAAGGTCTCGCCGCTGGCGCGGTGGTCCGATGAGCAGATGGAGCGCTACATCGCCGAGAACGGCGTGCTGGTGAACCCGCTCGTCTACGACGGCTACCCCTCCATCGGCTGCTCGACCTGCACCCGACGCGTCGCCCCCGGCGAGGACCCGCGCTCGGGCCGCTGGGCCGGCACCGCCAAGACCGAGTGCGGGATCCACACGTGATGGCCACCTCGTCGCGGCCCGCGCCGTCTCGCCCCGAGTCGTCCCGTCTCGCCTCGCCCCGTCTCCGGACCGACAGCGCAGTCGGCCCGTTCCCCGCCCGCGCACCACACTCGAGGAGGCCGCACTGATGGCTGCTCCCGCACTCGTGGCCCTGGCTCACGGAAGCCGTGATCCCCGGTCCGCCCAGACCATCACCGCCCTGGTCAACGAGGTCCGCTCGATGCGCCCCGACCTGCGCATCGAGCAGGCCTTCCTGGAGCTGTCCCGGCCGTCGTTCCAGACGGTCGTCGACCGGCTCGTCAAGGCCGGCCACGAGGAGATCGTGGTCGTGCCGCTGCTGCTCACCGAGGCCTACCACGCCAAGGTCGACGTGCCCTCCGCCGTCGCGGCGGCGACCGAGCGGCACCCGGCGCTGAAGATCCGGGCGACCTCGGTGCTCGGGCTCGAGGCCCGGTTCCTGGAGGTCCTCGACGTCCGGCTGCGCCAGGCACTCACCGAGGCGCGGGTCCGCGAGCTCGACGCGCTCGTCCTGGCCGCTGCCGGGTCCAGCGACCCGCTCGCGAACCAGGCAGTCGCCCGGCTCGGCCGGCTCTGGGGCGCCCACCACAAGCTGCCGGTGACCGCAGCGTTCGCCTCGGCCGCCCCGCCGGCCGCCGGCGAGGCCGTCCGGGCCTTCCGCGCGGAGGGTCGACGCCACATCGCTGTCGCCTCGCTCTTCCTCGCCCCGGGCCTCCTCCCGGACCGGGCCGCCGAGCTCGCCCTGGAGGCCGGCGCGGTCGCGGTCTCCGCCCCGCTCGGCGCCCACCCCGAGGTCGCCCGCACGATCCTGGCCCGCTACGCCGTCGGCGCCGTCGAGCTGGTCCCGGTCTGAGCCGGACCTGACCGCCGACCCGGCACCTTTGGTCGCCGTACTGCCCCTGACCCGGCACTTCTGGTCGCCACCGCGCGACCAGAAGTGCCGGGTCGGCGTGTTTCCAGCGACCAGAACTGCCGGGTCGCGCTGCCCTGGGCGACCAGAACTGCCGGGTCGCGCTGCTACCGCGTCAGCGGACGAGCTGGGTGAGGAGGCGGTCGAGCTGGGCGGGCGGGTCGGTGGTGACGCCGCCGTGGACGGGGCCGGGCTGGAGGACCGTGCTGCGGGGGGCCTTGAGGAACCCGAAGCGCTGGCTGGTCGGACGGCCGGCCGCAGCGCCGCCGCGCTGGTCCCCGGCACAGACTCCCTCGACGAAGGCCAACGCCTCGCAGACCTGGTCGGTGTCCAGGGCGGGAAAGACCGCGCGGAGACGGTCGTGGTCGACGTCCCACGCCGCACCGAGGAAGTCCGTCTCCTGGCAATAGAGGACCACGCCGACGTTGAGGAACTCCCCGCGGTCCACGCGCGGCACGCAGCGCAGGACGACGTACTGGTAGGGCAGCCGGGCGGTCATCGGGCCGCCCCCGGCAGCCACTGACGGGTCGCGAAGCGCGCGGTGAGGAAGTCGACGTACGCCGCGCGCACCGCCTGCGGGGTCTCGGCGCCCGGGACCGGCTCCAGCCAGGCGTCCGGCACCAGGGAGAGGATCTCGACGAAGTCGATGTCGCC
Organism: Nocardioides pantholopis; assembly: GCF_003710085.1. Lineage (NCBI taxonomy): Bacteria > Bacillati > Actinomycetota > Actinomycetes > Propionibacteriales > Nocardioidaceae > Nocardioides > Nocardioides pantholopis. The sequence continues at coordinate 2,422,812 of NZ_CP033324.1, forward strand.
CAGCCGCGTGCGGACGTCGGCATCGGCCGCCGGCAGGCCCTCGGCGTACCCGGCGAGCACGTGGTCGTCCAGGGACCACGGCTGCGCGGCGAAGCGGGCCGGGTCGGTGATGCCTCCGGACCAGGCGTGGTGGAAGTACAGCGAGGCCCCGTGGTCGATCACCCACAGGTCGCCGTGCCAGACCAGGAGGTTGGGGTTGCGCCAGCTGCGGTCCACGTTGGCGCAGAACGCGTCGAGCCAGAGCACCTTCGCGGCCTCGGCCGCGTCGGTGCGGACCTCCGCGTCGTAGCCGAAGGACCCGGGGAGGAAGTCGACGCCGAGGTTCAGGCCGACACTGGCCACGAGCAGGTCCTGGACCTCCTCGTCCGCCTCGTAGCGCGCGAGCTCGGCGTCCAGGTCGAGCCCGACCAGCCGCGGGGTGCGCAGCCCGATCCGGCGGGCCAGCTCCGCGGCGATGACCTCCGCGACCAGGACCCGCACTCCCTGACCGGCGCCCCGGAACTTGCAGACGTAGATGCCGAGGTCCTCGGCCTCGACCAGCCCCGGCAGCGACCCGCCCTCGCGCAGCGGCGTCACGTAGCGGGTCACGGCCACGGTCGGGATCACCGGCACACCCTAGCGACCCCGGCCCCGCTGCCGCGGCGGGCGGGTCGGGTCAGTCGAACCCGGGGTCCGGCTCCTCGCGACCGGCCGCCGCGAGCTCGTCGCGGACGACCGAGAACGCCATCCCGGGCGGGTAGCCCTTGCGTCCGAGCATGCCGACCAGGCGCCGGGTGGCGGTGGCGTCGTCGACCCGGGTCAGCGTGCGCAGTTTCTTGCGGACCAGCGCGCGCGCCGCGGTCTCCTCGTCGGCGGGGTCGATCTCGTCGAGGACCTCGCGGGCCACCGTGTCCTCGATCCCCTTGCGCCGCAGCTCTTGGGCCAGCGCCCGGCGGGCCAGGCCCTTGCCGGGCTGCCGGCTGGCGATCCAGGATCGGGCGAAGGCCTCGTCATCGACGAGACCGACCTCCTCGAAGCGGTCCAGCAGCCGGGTCGCGACGTCCTCGGGCACGGCCTTGGCGGCGAGCTTGTCGCTGAGCTCCTTGCGGCTGCGCGCCTGGCCGGTCAGCTGGTCGAGCAGGATCTTGCGCGCGACCGCCTCGGGATCGGCGGGCGGCCCCTCGGCCACCGCGTCGGGCGGCGGAGGGGTGCCCGGACGACGTCGTTCGGACTGGCGGCGTCCGGACTGGCGGCGTCCGGACGAACGCCGCCCGGACCGCGGAGCCCCGTCCCCGGGACCCCGCGACTCGCCCTGGTCCGACGCGGGAGCCGCCCGCTGCGTCCAGGCGTCCACGCCCACCGAGACGTCGCCCAGCCACGCCGGCGGCGGCCGGTCATCCTCCGGCAGCACAGCCCGTCCCCCCTCGAGATCCGCTGATCGAGCCTGTCGAGACCCGGTCTCAGAAGTCGTCGACGCCGATCGGGTCGGCCGGCAGGTCGGCAGCGGCGTCGACGGTCGCGCCGATCCCGAGCTTCTCGAGGATCTTCTTCTCCAGCTCGTTGGCGAGGTCCGGGTTGTCCTTGAGGAACTTGCGGGAGTTCTCCTTGCCCTGGCCGAGCTGGTCGCCGTCGTAGGTGTACCAGGCGCCGGCCTTGCGGACGATGCCCGCCTCGACGCCGACGTCGATCAGGCTGCCCTCGCGGCTGATGCCCTTGCCGTACATGATGTCGAACTCGGCCTGCTTGAACGGCGGCGCGACCTTGTTCTTGACGACCTTGACGCGGGTCCGGTTGCCGACCATGTCGGTGCCGTCCTTGAGCGTCTCGATGCGGCGCACGTCGAGGCGCACCGAGGAGTAGAACTTCAGCGCCCGGCCACCGGTCGTGGTCTCCGGGGACCCGAACATGACGCCGATCTTCTCGCGCAGCTGGTTGATGAAGATCGCGGTCGTGCCGGAGTTGTTGAGGGCACCGGTCATCTTGCGCAGCGCCTGGCTCATCAGCCGCGCCTGGAGGCCGACGTGGCTGTCGCCCATCTCGCCCTCGATCTCCGCGCGGGGCACCAGCGCCGCCACGGAGTCGATGACGATCAGGTCGAGCGCGCCGGAGCGGACCAGCATGTCGGCGATCTCCAGCGCCTGCTCACCGGAGTCGGGCTGGGAGACCAGCAGCGCGTCGGTGTCGACGCCGAGGTTCTTCGCGTACTCCGGGTCCAGGGCGTGCTCGGCGTCGATGAACGCCACCAGCCCGCCGCCGGCCTGGGCGCTGGCCACCGCGTGCAGGGCGACAGTGGTCTTGCCGGAGGACTCCGGGCCGTAGATCTCCACCACGCGGCCGCGGGGCAGCCCGCCGAGGCCGAGGGCGATGTCGAGCGCGATCGAGCCGGTCGGGATCACCTCCAGCGGAGCGCGGGTCTCGTCGCCCAGTCGCATGACCGAGCCCTTGCCGAACTGCTTCTCGATGTTCGCGAGGGCCACATCGAGTGCCTTGTCGCGGTCTCCACCAGCCATGTGCGCACATCCCATTCGATCGTCGGTGTCCCAGGTACGTCGTCGACGCTAGGGCGAGCCACCGACAGAGCCTGATCAGCCCGGTCGCTGCTGTGGACAACCTCGTCCCGCGTCGTACCTGTGCACCCACACTAGCCCGAACACGTGTTCGATCATGGGTGGTGGTCCCCCGGCGTGTCGGCCGGGCGGCTCCGCAGCCGCCCGAGCAGGCCGACGGCTCCCGCGACGCCCAGGACCAGGCCGGCAGTCACCAGCCAGCCCGTGGTGTAGTCGCGGTCCAGCAGCGTGGGGTTGTCCGGTCGCCGGCCGAACCGGCCCAGCACCGGCACCGCCACCAGGGTCATCGATCCCAGCACGACCAGCACCACGGCCGCCGGGCCGCGGGCGCCCCGAGGCAGCAGCCGGGTGCCGAGCCAGGCCACGAGCACTGTCAGCGGCACCAGCACCAGGTCGTGCAGCAGCACGCCGAGGACCAGCCAGGTGCCGGCGCCCACGAGCTGGTCGGGCTCCTGGCGGGAGAGCAGCAACCACCCGCCGTACGCCGCGACGCTCGCGCCGGCGGCCCCCAGGAGGACCCGCCCGATCACGCCAGCACCTCGAGCCGCGCGAGCCACTTGGTCTGCAGCACGCCGGGCCGGTTCGGGGCGATCAACCGGGCCGGGAAGCCGTGGTCGAGGACGAGCGGCTCCCCGGCCAGGGCCAGCGCCACCAGGGTCCGGTCGTCGTCGGCGAAGCCGTCCTGGAGCAGCGTGATCCGGAACGGCCCGGACTCCTGGAGCGATGCCACCCGCACGTCCCGCCCGGCCGGCGCGTCGACGAGGTCGAGCAGGTCGCGCAGCCGTACGCCGGTCCACTCGCCGCCGGCGCTCCAGCCCTCGACGCACGCGATCGGCAGCGACTCGGTCCGCTGGGGCAGCGCCCGCAGGTCGTCGAGGCTCAGCTCCACCACCCGCTCCCCGGACGTCACCGTCAGCCGCCAGCCGGGGTCCGCGGCCCGGTCCAGGACCCCGGCGGCCTCGGCCGAGGTGTTGATCGGCACCCCCTGCGGCCCGTCCCCGCTGCGCACGCCGAGCACCGAGACCCGGCGCAGGACCGGCAGCGTGCTCCCGGCGGTCGCCAGCACCGCGACGCCGGCGGCCGCCCAGGTGGCGCGCAGCAGGCCCCGGCGCGAGAGCGCCCCGCCGCGGGTCGCGGTGGGCGGGTCCAGCGCCGGGTCCTCGACATCGCGGGTCAGGGCCGTGCGGATCACCGGGAGCTTGACCGCGACGTGCAGCGCCAGGGCACCGACGGCGACCCACGCGACCGCGTAGTGGGTGGCCCGGAACGAGAAGGCCCACGGATACCACTGCGAGGAGTTCGCCAGCCCGGTGGCGAGCTGGAAGACCGCCGCGGCCACCAGCACGCCGATCGAGAGGCGTTCCAGCACGTCCAGCACCAGCCGTCGTACGCCGCGCGCCGGGCGCCGCAGGAACCGCGGATAGACGGTCCAGAGCTTGACCAGCAGCAGCGGCACGGCGGCCGTGCCGGCGACCACGTGCAGGCCCTGGGTCAGCCGGTAGCCCCAGGCCGGGCTGGTCGGGAACGGCACCGGCTGGGAGGGGTTCTGGGCGTAGTGGCTGAGCAGCCCGGTGAGGAACGCGACGCCGAAGCAGATGCCGAGCCACAGCCCCACCCGCGCCGCGACGGCGGCGCTGTGCAGCCGGGACCCGAAGTCCTCGGGCGCCGGCACCCGCGGGCGTCTCATGCCACGCTCCTGTCTCCTTCGCGCTCGAGGACCGCCCACCACCGGCCGGCCCGGCCGTGGGTGCCGCGGACGGCGAGGCCGGCCGCGGCGGCGACCGGCGCGGCGTCGTCGGTGCCGACGACGGCCCAGCTGAACGGACGGCTGTGGGCGCCGGCGCACTCCAGCCGCACCGTCCGGCTGGACATGGGTACGCCGGGGCCGGCGAGCTCCGCGACGACCCGCCCCCGCGGGCCGAGCAGCTCGCGCACCCGGCTCAGCAGCGCGACGGGGTCGCCGCCGATCCCGACGTTGCCGTCGGCGAGCAGCGCGGTCTGCCAGCGGCCCTCCCCCGGCACCGGGTCGAAGACGTCGCGGTGCAGCGCCACGACCCCGCGCCCGCGGGTCTGCCAGACGGCCTCGGGGACCACGTCGATGCCGAGCACGACGTGCCCGGCGCCGAGGAGCTGGGCCGCCATCCGCCCCGGCCCGCAGCCGACGTCGAGGGTCGGGCCCACGCAGTGGCTGAGCATCTCGCGGTCGACCGGTCCCGCCTCCTGCGACCAGACGGTGACCGGGAGCCGCTCGGGCTCGGCGGCGAGGCCGTGCACCCGGCACGGCTCGCCGCGCAGGGCCTGGGCGAACACGCTCGTGAACGACTCCTCGCGCAGGGTCATCCGAGGGCCCCCACTCCGGACCAGGCCCGCGCGAACCGGCTGCCGGGGGCCTGCGCGGCGACCAGGTGGCCGTCGGCGACCTCGTCGACGTCGCGCAGCGCGGACGCCGTGCCGACCCGGCATCCGTCGGCGACGAGCGCGGCGCGGGTGTCGGCGTACGTCGTGGGCGTGGACATCGCGACCCCGGAGAGCACCGCGGCGCGGGCCGGGTCGCGCAGCGCCAGCACCCACCAGCCCCCGTCCTCGGCGGGCCCGAGCACCGCGTCGTGCTCCGCCAGCCCGGCCGCGACCGTCAGCAGCAGGTCCTCGGTCACCTGCGGGGTGTCCATGCCGACCTGCACGACCGGCCCCGGGACGCCTCGGTGGGCGTGTGCGAGACGGTCGCCGAAGTCCCGGCCGCGCTGCGGCACCACGCTCCACCCGACCAGCTCGCGGGCCAGCTCGTCGGCGCGGACGGCGTCGGCGAGGTGGCCGGCGAGGCTCAGGTGGCAGCGCTCGGCCCCGACCGCGCGTCGGCACACGGCCAGGGTGTCCAGCAGCGCCGCGGCGGCGACCTCGGCCGCGGCGGCCATCCCCACGACCTCGCCCAGGCGGGTCTTCACCTGTCCGGGCACCGGCGCCTTGGCCACCACGAGCATCCGGGGCAGCATCCGGGGCGCCTCGCCCCCTGTGCCACGCGTCCCCGGCGGCGTCACGAGATCACGCCCCAGAAGTCCCGGGCGGTGCGCAGCGTGCCGCGGACCGAGCCGGAGACCTTGGACCGGGTGCCGGCGGCCCGCGGGTGGTAGTCCACGTCCCGCTCGCTGACCCGCCAGCCCGCCAGCGTGGCCTTCTGCATCAGCTCGAGCGGGTAGCCGAAGCGCCGGTCCCGGACGTCGAGCGCGAGCAGGTCGGCGCGCCGGCACACCCGCATCGGCGCGATGTCGTGGGCGTCGAGGTCGATGCGCCGGCGCAGCCAGGCGACCAGCAGCGCGTTGCCGGCCCGGGCGTGCCAGGGCCAGACGCCGCGGGCGACCGGGCGGCGGCGGCCGATGGCCAGGTCGGCGCGCCCGGACTCGACGTCGGCCACGAGCGGCAGCAGCTGCGCGGGATCGAAGGAGCCGTCGCCGTCCATGACGCCTACCAGGTCGTGGGTGGCGGCCAGGATGCCGGCGTGCACGGCGGCGCCGTACCCGGGCCGCGCCTCGTGCACCACCCGCGCGCCGAGCCGCCGCGCGACCTCCGCGGTGTCGTCGACCGAGCCGTTGTCGACCACCACGACCGCCAGCTCGGGGGGCATCCGGGGCAGCAGCGCCTCGAGCGCCGGGGCTTCGTCCCGGCACGGGAGCACGAGGTCACAGACAGCCATGGGAACAGGTGCTCTGCGAGCGCCATGTCGAAACCCCGCCTCCCCGGCCGACGTGGCCGCACGCCCTAGGGTCGGGGCCGTGACCTCGACCCGCGCGCGCCTGGCGCCCTGGCTGGGCCTGGTCCTGGCTCTGGTCCTGGTCGGACTCGCCTTCGGGCTGCCGCGGTGGCTGGAGTGGGAGGTCGCCTCCCGGGCGCCGCGCAACGCCTCGGACCTCGAGGTGCCGCCGCTGCACGGCCTGTGGCACCCCCAGCTGCTCGGTCCCGGCACGGTGCCGGCGCTGCTGCTCGCGCTGCTGGGCTGGCGCTACGGCCCCGGTCTCGCCGAGCGGCTGCCCTGGCGTCGCCTGCTCCTCGCGTCGTACGCCGCCGGGCTGGCGTGGCTGCTCGCGCTGGCGCTGGTCGACGGCACCAGCGGGCTGACCCGGGTGCTCGGCAACGACTACGAGTACCTCCCGACCGCGCGCGAGGTCGACGACGTCGGCGCGCTGCTGCGCGGGTACGTGGACCGGATCCCGTACGCCCACGAGGACAACTGGCCGACCCACGTGGCCGGCCACCCGCCCGGCGCGCTGCTGTTCTTCGTGCTGCTGGTCCGGGTCGGCCTCGGCGGCGACCTGGCGGCGGCGCTCGTCGTGGTCGCGCTCGCCGCGACCACCGCGCTGGCGGTGCTGACCACGCTGCGCGCGCTCGACGCCGAGGACGTCGCCCGCCGGGCCGCGCCGTTCCTGGTGCTGACCCCGGCCGCCGTCTTCATGGCGGTCTCGGCCGACGCCCTGTTCGCGGCGGTCGCCGCCTGGGGCTTGGCGGCGCTCGCCCTGGCCGCCACGGCGCCGGGCCGCGGGGCCCTGGTGGCCTGGTCGCTGCTGGCCGGCCTGCTGCTGGGCTACGGGTCGCTGATGTCCTACGGCCTGCCGCTGCTCGGGGTGGTCGCGCTCGCGGTGCTCCTCGCCGCCCGGTCCTGGTGGCCGCTGCCGCTGGCCGCGGGCACGGCGCTCGCGGTGGTGCTCGGTTTCGCCGCCGCCGGGTTCGCCTGGTGGGAGGCCTACCCGGTGCTGAGCGAGCGCTACTGGGACGGCATCGCCGCAGACCGGCCCGCGTCGTACTGGCTGTGGGCCAACCTCGGCGCCCTCCTGGTCTGCGCGGGCCCGCTGCTCGGCGCGGGGCTGGCGTACGCCGCGGCCGGCGCCCGCCGGCTCTCCCGGCCGGCCGTGCTGCTGGTGGCCGCCGCCGCGGTCGCGATGGCGGCGGCGGACCTGTCCCGGATGAGCAAGGCGGAGACCGAGCGGATCTGGCTGCTGTTCGTGCCGTGGCTGACCGTCTCGCTGGGGCTGCTGCCCCCGGCCTGGCGACGCTGGGGGCTGGGCCTCCAGGTCGCCGGCGCGCTGGTCGTCCAGCACCTCCTCTACACCAGCTGGTGAGGGCGGTCGGCAGCGATCAGGCGCGCAGCGGCGCCGTCGCGAACGCGCGCAGCCCGTCGCGGGGCAGCACCTCGGCGGCGAACCCGAGCCCGGTCCGGGCCAGCTCGGGCGAGGCGACCACGTGCCGGACGTCGCCGAGCCGGTAGCCGCCGGTCACCTCGGGCCGGACCCCGCCGCCGACGCCCGCCCCGACCAGCTCGGCGACCTCCCGGATCGCGACCGGGTGCCCGGAGGCGACGTTGTAGGCGGCGTACCGGCCGGGGTCGTCGGCGACGACGGACTGCAGCGCGGCCAGGTTGGCGCGGGCGACATCGTCGACGTGCACGAAGTCGCGCATCTGGCCGCCGTCCTCGAAGACCTGCGGCCGCTCGCCGCGCTCCAGGGAGGAGCGGAACATCGCCGCCACCCCGGAGTACGGCGTGTCGCGGGGCATGCCCGGCCCGTAGACGTTGTGGTAGCGCAGCGCCACCGCGCTCGCGTCGGCCTGGCGGACCCACGCCGACGCGTAGTGCTCCTGGGCGAGCTTGCTGACCGCGTAGGAGCTGCGCGGGTCCAGCCGGGCGTCCTCGTCGACCAGCGCCCAGGCCAGGTCCGCTCCGCAGACCGGGCAGTGGTTCTCGAAGTCGCCGGCGTCCAGCGCGGCGCGCTCCCGCGGGGGCGGCGCCTGGTCGCCGTGCTCGGCGCAGGTGTAGCGGCCCTCGCCGTAGACGACCATCGAGGAGGCCAGCACCAGCCGGTCGACGCCGGCCACGTGCATGGCCGCCAGCAGCGCGGCGGTGCCGAGGTCGTTGTGCCCGGCGTAGTCCGGGAGGTCGGCGACGGCCACCCCGGCTCCGACCACTGCCGCCTGGTGGCAGACCGCGTCGACGCCGGTGAGCAGCGAGGTCCAGGATGCGGCGTCGCGCACGTCGAGGCGGTGCGTGCCCGCCGGCGCCTGCGTCGCGCCGTGCGCCTTGTCCAGCATCATGTCGACGCGGACCACCTCGTGGCCGGCCGCCTCGAGCGCCGCCCCGATCGCCGTGCCGATGAACCCGGCGGAGCCGGTGAGCAGCACCCTCACGGGCCGGGCACCTCGAAGGTCAGCTCCACGCCGTCGGACCAGGTCGAGCAGGTGCAGCCGTCGGGGTCCGGCAGGTCGGCGACCACCGTGCGCAGCAGCCCCTGGAGGCGGTCCAGGTTCTTGCGGAACAGCGCGAAGACCTCCTCCTGGTCCACGCCGCCACCGGCCTCGACCCCGGCGTCCATGTCGGTGACCAGGGCCAGCGCGACGTAGCACTGGCCCAGCTCGCGGGCCAGCGCCGCCTCGGGGGCGCCGGTCATGTTGATCAGCGACCAGCCGGCGGCGGCGTACTGCTGCGACTCGGCGCGGGTGGAGAACCGGGGGCCCTCGATGATCACCATCGTGCCGCCCCGCCGGACCTGCGGGTCGGCGTCGCTCAGCGCCCCGGACAGCCGCGCGCAGTAGGGGTCAGCGAACGGCAGGTGCACAGCACCGGTCTCGACGTAGGAGCCGACCCGGCGGAAGGTGCGGTCGACCAGCTGGTCGGGGACGACCAGGTCGCCGGGGGCCACCTCCGGGCGCAGGCCGCCGACCGCGCACGGCGCGAGCACCTGGCGTACGCCGAGGGAGCGCAGCGCCCACAGGTTCGCGCGGTACGGGATCGCGTGCGGCGGGAACTCGTGGTGCCGGCCGTGCCGGGGCAGGAACGCCACCCGGCGCCCGCCGACGGAGCCCACCGCGATCGGCGCCGAGGGGTCGCCGTACGGCGTCCGGACGGCGTGCTCGGTGTAGTCGTCGAGAAAGGAGTAGAAGCCGGTGCCGCCGATGACTGCCACGTCCGCGATCGCGTTCATGGCCGCCACTGTGTCAGCCCGCGCCACGCCCGGGCGGGACCATCGCCGCTGCGGGCGGGTCAGCGCTCGCGGGCCGGCAGCTCCAGGGCCCGCCAGACCGATGCCCAGACCTGCTTGGGCGGCACCCCGGCGTCCAGCGCCTCGCTGGCGGTCCGGCCGCCGAGGTCGCTCATCACGAACTGGTCGGCCCAGCTGCGGGCGTAGCCGGCGCCCAGCGCCTGCTCCATCCGGCTCCAGAACTCCGTGTGCCTCACGGCTCTCACGGTAGACGAGGCCACCGCACGCGCCGGCACCGGCGCTGGCGCCGCGGCCGGCGGTTCAGCCGACGTCGTGGGTGTGGTGGACGGCGTCGTGGAGGTGGTAGCGGGCGAGGGTCTCGATCGTGAACCGGCTGCCGTTGCTGCGCCGGCCCGGGCGCTGCCACGACTCCTCGGGCACGGCGTCGTACAGCACCGCGACCGCAGCTGCCGCCTCGACCAGCTGGCGGCCCACGACCGCCGGGTCCTGCCGGGCGTAGCCGCCACGCAGCGCCGCCTCGTCCTGGTCCCAGTTATCGAAGTGCGGGTCGTCCTCGGTGAGCATCCGCACGACCCGCTCGCCGAAGAGCACATGGGCATCGCGCACATGGCAGGCGTACTCGAGGGGCGACCAGGTCGTCGCCGCGGGGCGCCGGCCGGCGTCCGGACGGGCGAGCACCGGGAGCCAGCCGTCGGCGTCCGCCCGCAGCGCTGCCCCGATCCGGCCGCGGTCCACCGCCACGGCGCGGTATCCGCACTCGGGGCACGGGCGCTCCAACACCCAGGTCCAGTCCTTGGTGTCGGGCGCGATGGCGGGCGGGGCGGTCGGCCGCCCGGTGTCTGTCGTCACCCGCCCATCCTCGTGCCTGCCCGGGGGCGTCGCAGCCGCCGATCCTGCCAACGTCGGCCAAGATGGCGCCATGACTCCACCTCCGGGACCGGCGGGCGCACCGGGCGTGCGCGCCGCGAGGGTCGAGGACCTGGCGGCGGTGCAGGCGATCTACGCCGAGCAGGTGCGGACCTCGACGTCCACCTTCGACGTGCTGCCGCCCTCGCTGGAGGACTGGGCGGGGAAGCTGGCCGCCACGCTCCGGCCGCACCACTTCCTGGTCGCGATCGACGACGACGGCGTGCAGGGCTACGCCTACTCCTCGGCGTACCGGCCCCGGCCGGCCTACGCCGCCACCCGCGAGACCTCGATCCACCTGGCGCCGCGGGCCCGCGGCCGCGGCCTGGGCCGGCTGCTGTACGACGAGCTGCTGGCCCGGCTGCGGGCCGACGGGGCGCACGTGGTCCTCGCGGTCGTCGCCCTGCCGAACCCGGCCAGCCGGGCGCTGCACCTGGCGTGCGGGTTCGCCTCCGCCGGGGTGCTGCGCGAGGTGGGGCACAAGCTCGACACCTGGGTCGACACCGAGTTCTTCCAGCTCCTGCTGGATTGACGGCGCCGCGGCAGGTCGGGCCGGGCTCCGGTCAGGTGAGCAGCAGCGTGCCGAGCCGGCGCCGTACGACGAGCAGCCCGGCGATGCCCATCAGCACGAGGTAGACCACCGAGATCGCCGAGGCCCAGGTCAGCGAGCCCGTGGTGAGCTCCCGGCACAGCACGACGCCGCGGTAGAGCGGGGTCACCTCGACGATCCCCCGCGCCCAGCCGTCCAGCGCGGTGATCGGGAAGAACGTCGCCGAGAACAGGAACAGCGGCAGCTGCACGAGCGTGACCTTCTCGAAGTCCTGCCAGGACTTCATCCACGTCGTCACCGCCATGCACACCGCGCTGAAGGCGAACCCGATCAGCAGCGTCGCGGGCAGCGCGAGCAGCGCCCACCACGAGTGCACCAGGCCCATCGCCACCATCACGACCAGGAACGCGGCCGAGTAGCTGCCGCCGCGCAGCTGGCCCCAGGCGATCTCGCCGCGCGCGACGTCACCGGTGGTCATCGGCGTGGCCAGGATCTGGTCGTAGAGCTTCTCGTACTTCATCTTGAAGAACACGTTGAACGTGCTGTCGAGCAGGGCGCCGTTCATCGCGGACGCGGCGAGCATGCCGGGGGCGACGAACTCGGCGTACGGGATCGCCTGGCCGTTGAACTCGAAGGTCTCGATCAGCTGGCCGACGCCGATGCCGATCGAGAGCAGGTAGAAGAACGGCTCCAGGAAGCCGGTCAGGTAGAGCTTCCACGCGGCGCGGTAGCTGAGGTAGTTGCGCAGCATCAGCATCCGCATGGCCGCGAGCGGGCCCAGCGGCTCGGCGCGGCCGGGCGCGTCGACGGCGCTCACGACGCCATCCGCTTCGCCAGGCCGGAGACCGACCAGAACCAGCCGAGGACCGTGAGCACCACCAGCACCAGGACGTTGACGCCCGCCACCCACCAGGTGATGTGGTCCAGCGCGAACATCCGGGACAGGTTCACGCCGTGCCACAGCGGGGTCAGCCGGGCCACCCAGGCGCCGACCTCGCCGAGGTTCGTGACCGGGAAGAACGCGCCGGAGAAGAGGAACAGCGGGAACACCCCGAGCCGGAAGATCACCCCGAAGCCCTCCTCGTTGCGCAGCCGCGCGCTCACGCCGTACACGAGGGTCGCGAAGCAGAAGCCGACCAGCACCTGCGCGAGCAGCGCCAGGACCGCGCCCCACCAGGTCTCGAAGACCCCGAACGGCGCCAGCACCAGCGTGAAGACCGCGCAGGTCGCGACCAGCCGGAACAGCACGAAGCCGAGGTGGGCGGCGACCACGTGCGGCACCTGCAGCGGCGTGGCGAGCATCGAGTCGTAGACCCGCTGCCACTTGATCATGCTCATCACCGGGTGGGTGGTCTCCCCCACCGCCGTCTGCATCGCGTGGGAGGCGATCAGGCCCGGGACCACGAACGCGAGGTACGACGGGGCGCCCTCGAGCTGGTCGGGGTCGCCGTCGATGAACCCGCCGAGCACGACGCCCATCGCGACCACATAGAGCAGCGGGGAGAGGAACGAGGAGACGACCGAGCCCCGCCAGGTCCGGCGGGCGACCGTGAGCCAGTAGTCCACCTGGCGTCCGACGCCCTCGCGCAGCGGGAGTGCGGCCGTCATCAGTCGACCAGGGTGCGGCCGGTGAGCCGCAGGAAGACGTCCTCCAGCGAGGAGCGCCGCACCAGCGTGGCGACCGGCTCCAGGCCGCGCTCGTGGACCTTGGCGAGCACCTCCTCGCCGTCGTCGCTGTAGACCAGCAGCCGGTCGGGCAGCACCTCGACCCGGTCGCCGAGGTCGGCGACCTTGTCGGCCAGCGCGTCGTGGGACTCCCCCTCGGCCGCGACGCCGAAGCGGAGCTCGGCGACCTCGCGGGTGGAGTGCTCGCGGATCAGGGTCAGCGGGGAGCCCTCGGCGACGATGACGCCCTTGTCCATGACGACCAGCCGGTCGCACAGCTGCTCGGCCTCGTCCATGTAGTGCGTGGTGATCACCAGCGTCACCCCGGCCTGCTTGAGCCGGAAGAGCCGGTCCCACAGGACGTGGCGGGCCTGCGGGTCCAGGCCGGTCGTGGGCTCGTCGAGGAGCAGCAGGTCGGGGCGGTTGACCAGCGAGCGGGCGATGGTGAGGCGCCGCTTCATCCCGCCGGAGAGGTCCTCGACCTTGGCGCCGGCCCTCTCGGTCAGCTGCACGAACTCCAGCAGCTCGTCGACGCGCTCGCGGACCTCCGCCTTGGGGATCCCGAAGTAGCGGCCGTAGATGTAGAGGTTCTCGCGGACGTTGAGCTCGCCGTCGAGCGTGTCCTCCTGGGGGCAGACCCCGAGCCGGGCCCGGATCTGCGGGCCGTGGGTGGCCGGGTCCATGCCGAGGATGCGCAGCTCGCCGCCGCTCACCGGCGAGACCGCCGCCACCATCCGCATCGTGGAGGACTTGCCGGCGCCGTTCGGCCCGAGGAACCCAAACGCCTCGCCCCGGCGGACGTCGACGTCGATGCCGCGCACCGCCTCGAAGCCGCCGAAGCTCTTGCGCAGGCCCCGCGCCGAGATCATCGAGTCACCGTCTGCCACGGGCGGCACTTTACGTCGATCGGCCGACAACGCCGCAGGAGTTTGCGCCCAACCCCGCCCCGGACCGCGGCATCTTCGTGACAATGCCCGATGTGACGACCGCGGCGCTGCTGGTGACCCTGGCCGCGGCCGTGGTCCACGCGCTGTGGAACCAGCTGCTCGCCGGGTCCCGCGACCCCGCCGCCAGCTCGGCCGTCGGCCTGCTCGTCGGGGCGGTCGTCGTCGCGCCGCTCGCGCTGGTGGACCTGCGCTGGGAGGCGGCCGCCTGGCCCTGGGTCGCGGGCTCGGTCGCCTGCTCGGTCGGCTACTTCGTCGGCCTCGCCGCGGCGTACCGGCGCGCACCGATGGGCGTGATCTACCCGGTCGCACGCGGCAGCGCCCCGGTGCTGGTGCTCCTCGGCGGGTGGCTCGCCCTCGACCAGGACGTCGGGTGGTACGCCGCGGCGGGGGTGCTGGTGGTCGTGGCCGGCATCCTGCTGGTCCGCGGGATCGGGCCCGGGGTCCGGCCCGCCCAGCTGCTGCTCGCGCTCGGCGTCGGGACCTGCATCGCCGGCTACACGCTGCTGGACGCCGTGGCCCTGGGGCACGCCTCGCCGATCGCGCTGCTGGTGGTCGTCCACGGGGTGTCCGCCGTCGCCCGGACCGCTGCCCTGGCGAGGACGTCCGGGGGTCGGCGGGCGCTGGCGGGAACCCTCCGGGGCCGCGACGCCTGGCGGACGGTGGCCACGGGGCTGGGGATCTACCTCGCCTACGGCCTGGTGCTGGTGGCATTGACGATGGCCCCGGCAGGACCGGTCTCGGCGGTGCGCGAGACCAGCGTCGCGGTGGCGGTGCTGCTGCTCGCCGCCACCGGTCAGGAGCGGGTCACCCGGGTCCGGCTGGCCGGCGCGGTCCTGGTCGCCGCGGGCGTCGCGCTGGTCGTGGCCTGAGCCTGTCGGTGCCGTCGGGCAGGATGAGGAGGTGGCCGACGTCCTCTCCCGGTTCAGCGAGCCGACCCGCGCGTGGTTCGGCGCGGCGTTCGCGGCCCCGACCCCGGCCCAGGCCGGCGCCTGGGAGGCGATCGGCGCCGGTCGGCACGCGCTGGTCGTCGCCCCGACCGGCTCCGGCAAGACCCTCTCCGCGTTCCTGTGGTCGCTGGACCGGCTGCTGACCACGCCCCGGCCCGAGGACCGGGCTCGGCGCTGCCGGGTCCTCTACATCTCCCCGCTCAAGGCGCTCGCCGTCGACGTCGAGCGCAACCTCCGCGCGCCGCTGACCGGCATCCGGCACACCGCCGAGCGGCTCGGGACCACAGTCCCCGAGCTGAGCGTCGGGGTGCGCTCCGGCGACACGCCCGCGGCCGAGCGGCGCCGGCTGGTCACGGCGCCGCCGGACATCATGATCACGACCCCGGAGTCGCTGTTCCTGATGCTCACCTCCCAGGCCCGCGAGTCGCTGCGCGGGGTGGAGACCGTGATCCTCGACGAGGTGCACGCAGTGGCCGGCACCAAGCGCGGCGCCCACCTCGCGATCAGCCTGGAGCGGCTCGACGCGCTGCTGGAGCGGCCGGCCCAGCGGATCGGGCTCTCCGCCACGGTCCGCCCGCTGGAGGAGGTCGCGCGCTTCCTCGGCGGCGCGGCGCCGGTCGAGATCGTCGCGCCTCCCGCGGCCAAGCAGTGGGACCTCAAGGTCGTGGTGCCGGTCGAGGACATGACCGCGCCGGACGCCTACCGCGATGGAGGCGAGGACGGGGCGGACCCGGCCCGGGCCCAGTCGATCTGGCCGCACGTCGAGGAGCGCGTCGTCGACCTCATCGAGGCGCACCGCTCCACGATCGTCTTCGCCAACTCCCGGCGCCTGGCCGAGCGGCTCACCGCCCGGCTCAACGAGATCGCCACCGAGCGCGCCACCGGAGAGCCGACCCCGGACGGGGCCCCGCCGGCCCAGGTGATGGCCCAGTCGGGGTCCGGCGGCGGCGCCACCCAGGTGATCGCCAAGGCCCACCACGGCTCGGTCTCCAAGGAGCAGCGCGCGCTCATCGAGGACGACCTCAAGCGCGGCCGGCTGCCGGCGGTGGTCGCCACCAGCAGCCTCGAGCTCGGCATCGACATGGGTGCCGTCGACCTCGTCGTCCAGATCGAGTCGCCCCCGTCGGTGGCCAGCGCGCTACAGCGGGTCGGCCGCGCCGGCCACCAGGTCGGGGAGATCTCCCGCGGGGTGCTCTTCCCCAAGCACCGCGGCGACCTGGCCCAGACCGCCGTCGCGGTGGAGCGGATGACCACCGGCGCCATCGAGGCGCTGCGGGTCCCGGCGAACCCGCTCGACGTGCTGGCCCAGCAGGTGGTCGCGACCACGGCGCTGGAGGCGTGGGACGTCGAGGAGCTCTTCGCACTGGTGCGCCGCAGCGCGCCGTTCACTGCGCTGCCGCGCTCGGCGTACGACGCCACGCTCGACCTGCTGGCCGGTCGCTATCCCTCCGACGAGTTCGCCGAGCTGCGTCCCCGGATCGTCTGGGACCGCGTCGCCGGCACCATCACCGGGCGCCCCGGCGCCCAGCGGCTCGCGGTCACCAGCGGCGGCACCATCCCCGACCGGGGCCTGTTCGGGGTCTTCCTGGTCGGCGGCGAGGGCCCCGGCCGCCGGGTCGGCGAGCTCGACGAGGAGATGGTCTACGAGTCCCGCGTCGGCGACGTCTTCGCCCTCGGCGCCACCAGCTGGCGCATCGAGGACATCACCCACGACCGGGTCCTGGTCACCCCGGCGCCGGGGATCCCCGGGAGGCTGCCCTTCTGGAAGGGCGACTCGCCGGGCCGGCCCGCGGAGCTCGGCGCGGCGGTCGGGGCGTTCACCCGGGAGCTGGGCGCGCTGCCGCCGGCCGCGGCCCGCAAGCGCGCCCAGGCCGACGGCCTCGACGAGTGGGCCGCCGGCAACCTCGTCGCCTACCTCCACGAGCAGCTCGAGGCCACCAACGTGCTGCCCAGCGACCGCACCCTGCTGGTCGAGCGGTTCCGCGACGAGCTCGGCGACTGGCGCCTGGTCGTGCACTCCCCCTACGGCACCCCGGTGCACGCGCCCTGGGCGCTGGCCATCAACGCCCGGCTGCGCGAGCGGTACGGCGTCGACGGCCAGGCCGTCGCCTCCGACGACGGGATCGTGATCCGGATCCCCGACACCGACGCCGAGCCGCCGGGCGGCGACCTGGTGGTCTTCGACCCCGAGGAGATCGACCAGCTGGTGACCGCCGAGGTCGGCGGGTCCGCGCTCTTCGCGGCCCGGTTCCGGGAGTGCGCGGCCCGGGCCCTGCTGCTGCCCCGGCGCGACCCGGGCCGCCGCTCCCCACTCTGGCAGCAGCGCCAGCGCGCGGCGGCGCTGCTCGAGGTCGCCGTGCGCTACCCGTCGTTCCCGATCGTCCTGGAGGCGGTGCGCGAGTGCCTCCAGGACGTCTACGACCTGCCGGCCCTGGTCGCGCTGATGGGCGGCGTGGAGCGCCGCGAGATCCAGGTCGTCGACGTCGCGACCCAGGCGCCCTCGCCGTACGCGCGCAGCCTGCTGTTCGGCTACGTCGCCCAGTTCATGTACGAGGGCGACTCCCCCATCGCCGAGCGCCGGGCGGCGGCCCTCTCCCTGGACCAGGGGCTGCTCGCCGAGCTGCTGGGCCGCGCCGAGCTGCGCGAGCTGCTCGACCCCGACGTGCTGGCCGAGGTCGAGGCCCAGCTCCAGCGGCTGGCGCCGGACCGCCGGGCCCGTGACGCCGAGGGCGTGGTCGACCTGCTGCGGCTGCTCGGGCCGCAGTCGACCGAGGAGGTCCGCGACCGGTCCACCGACGGCGCGGACGTCGACGACTGGCTGGCGGCGCTGGCCGAGGCGCGCCGGGTTGTCGCGGTCCGGGTCGCCGGCCAGGAGCGCTGGGCGGTGGTCGAGGACGTCGGCCGGCTCCGCGACGGCCTCGGCGTCCCGGTCCCGCCCGGGACCCCCGAGGCCTTCGCCGAGCCGGTGGAGGACCCACTGGCCGACCTGGTGGCGCGCTACGCGCGCACCCACGGGCCGTTCACGACCGAGCAGGTCGCCGAGCGGCTCGGCCTGGGCGGCGCGGTGGTCCGCCACACCCTGCAGCGCCTCGCCGGGCAGGGCCGGGTCGTCGACGGCGAGTTCCGGCCGTCCGGCGCGGGACCGGAGTGGTGTGACGCCGAGGTGCTGCGCCGGCTGCGCCGCCGCTCGCTCGCGCGGCTGCGCCAGGAGGTGGAGCCGGTCGAGCCCGAGGCGCTGGGCCGGTTCCTGCCCGCGTGGCAGCACGTCACCGCCGCCGGCTCCGGTCGCGGCGGCCCGCGCGGCATCGACGGGGTGCTGCTGGTGCTCGACCAGCTGGCCGGCTGTCCGGTGCCGGCCAGCGCCCTGGAGCCGCTGGTGCTGGCCTCCCGGGTGATCGACTACGAGCCGTCCTTCCTCGACGAGCTGACCGCCGCCGGCGAGGTCCTCTGGGCCGGCCACGGTGCCTTGCCCGGGGCCGACGGCTGGGTCTCCCTGCACCTCGCCGACCAGGCTCCGCTCACGCTGCCGGACCCGCAGACCGGGGCCGACCACCCGGTCACCGAGCTCCAGCAGGCAGTCCTCGACGCGCTGGCGCCGGGAGGGGCGTGGTTCTTCCGCCAGCTGGCGCAGACGGTGGGCGCCGCCGACGACGCCGCGCTCTCCGCCGCCCTGTGGGACCTGGTCTGGGCGGGCCGGATCAGCAACGACACGCTCACCCCGCTGCGGGCGCTGACCCGCTCCGGCACCCCCAGCCACCGGTCCCGCCGGCCGCCGCCCCGGCTGCGGATGACCTCGACCACCCGCGGCCGGATGCCGGTGCGCACCGGCCCGCCCGAGACCGCCGGCCGCTGGGCGCTGCTGCCCGAGATCGACCCCGACCCGACCCGGCGCGCCCACGCCGCGGCCGAGCACCTCCTGGACCGCCACGGCGTGGTGATCCGCGGCGCGGTGGTCAGCGAGCGGCTGCCGGGCGGGTTCGCCGCGGCGTACAAGGTGCTCTCGGCGTTCGAGGAGTCCGGCCGGTGCCGCCGCGGCTACTTCGTCGACGGCCTCGGCGCCGCCCAGTTCGGCACGGCCGGGGCCGTGGACCGGCTGCGCACGTACGCCGGGTCCGCGCGCGAGGTTCATGCCGAGAAGCCGGTCGTGGCGGCGCTCGCGGCCACCGACCCCGCGAACCCCTACGGCGCGGCGCTGGCCTGGCCGGAGGCGGCGGGCAGCGGGCACCGCCCCGGCCGCAAGGCCGGCGCGCTGGTCGTGCTGGTCGACGGCCGCCTGGTCCTCTACGTCGAGCGCGGTGGCCGGACCCTCCTCACCTGGTCCGAGGACCCGGACCTGCTCGGCCCGGCGGCCCAGGCGCTGGCCGACGCCGCGCGGCGCGGCTCGCTGGGCCGGCTGACTGTGGAGCGGGCCGACGGCGAGCAGCTCCTCGGCGCGACCACCCCGCTGCGCACCGCGCTCCAGGACGCGGGGTTCGTCTCGACCCCGAAGGGGCTGCGGCTGGACTCCCGCGCCGGACGGGGCCCCGGTGCCTGAGGGCGACACCGTGCACCGGGCCGCGGGGCTGCTGGACCGGTCCCTGACCGGCCACGTGCTCACCGCCACCGACTTCCGGGTCCCCCAGCTGGCGACGAGCGACCTCACCGGGGGCACCGTGACCACGACGGTCGCGCGCGGCAAGCACCTGCTCACCCGGATCTCCCACGAGGGCGCGGAGCTGACCCTGCACACCCACCTGAAGATGGAGGGCGCTTGGCGGGTGCTGCGGCCCGGCCAGCCCTGGCGGCGGCCGGCCCACCAGGCCCGGGTGGTGCTGCGCACCGCGTCGAGCGTGGCCGTGGGCTTCTCGCTGGGCGTCGTCGAGCTGTTGCCGACGGCCCAGGAGGGCACGGTGGTCGGCCACCTCGGCCCGGACCTGCTCGGTCCGGACTGGGACGAGGAGGAGGCGCTGCGCCGGCTCCGCGCGGACCCCGGCCGGCCGATCACCGAGGCGCTGCTGGACCAGCGCAACCTGGCCGGGATCGGCAACATGTACGCCGCGGAGCTGTGCTTCCTCGCCGGCGTGCACCCCCGGACGCCGGTCGGCGAGATCGCCGCCCTGCCCCGGCTGGTGCGCCGCTCACAGCAGGTGCTGGCCCTCAACGCCGAGCGTGGCACCCAGTCGACCACCGGCAGCCTGCGCACCGGGGACCGGATGTGGGTCTATCGCCGGGACCGGTCGCCGTGCCGGCGGTGCGGCACGCCGGTCGCGGTGGACATGGCCGGACCCGCCGGGCGGGAGCGGGCGACGTACTGGTGCCCGCACTGCCAGCCGGCGTAGGTCGTCAGGCGTCGGCTCAGGAAGCGCGGCTCAGGCGGCGGAGGCGACCACGTCGCCGGCGGGCCGACCGACCGCGATCGGGGTGGCCGCGAGGCTCGCCTGCTCGAGGATGCTCTCCTCGATGGCGACCGCGTGGGAGACCTCGCGCAGCACCGCGGAGAGCGGCAGCTCGAGGGCCGTGCACAGGGAGGCGAGCAGCTCGGAGGAGGCTTCCTTCTGACCGCGCTCGATCTCGGAGATGTAGCCGAGGCTGACCCGGGCCTCCGCGGAGACCTCGCGCAGCGTCATGCCGCGCTGCATCCGCTGCTCACGCAGCACGTCGCCGAGGAGCCGACGGAACAGCACCATGCGCGATCCCCTTTCCGGTCTGTGTGTGGGCCAACGCTACCCGAGGGCGGTTTCTTCCCTCGCGAGGATGCCGGCCAGCGCCGACAGCGCCTCGTCACAGGTGGCCGCGGTGATCTCGCCGCGCTCGCCGTCGAGGTCGAGCTCGACCGCCTCGATCAGGCCGGGGCCGGCGATGCCGACGAAGACCGTGCCGGGCTCCTTGCCCTCCTGCTCGGCGGGGCCCGCGACCCCGGTGGTCGCGACGCCGAAGGACGCCCCGGTCAGCGCCTTGACCCCCGAGGCCATGGCCCGGGCGCACTCGGCGGAGACCACGCCGTACCGGTCGACGATCTCCTGGTCGACGTCGAGGACCGTCTTCTTCAGCTCGGTGGCGTAGGTGACGACCCCGCCGAGGTAGGTCTCCGAGGCGCCCGGCGTCTCGGTGAACCGGACCGCCAGTTGGCCCCCGGTCAGCGACTCGGCGGTCGCGACCGTGTGCCCGCCGGCGCGCAGGAGCAGGTGGACGCGCTGGGAGAGGGTGAGGTCGTCGTCGGCCATGCCCCGCATCGTAAGGACCGCCGCCAACCGATCCGCCCCGGGGGCCGACCGCCCGAGGCAGACCGAGAACGGGTGGCTCCGATCGGTCAGCGCAGCACCCAGACGCTCACCCGCTGGGTGCTCGGTGCCGTGGCGTCGTCGCCGGAGTAGGACACCTCCACCTGGTGCAGCCCGGGGGTGGTGAACCGCGGCAGGTCGATCCGGGCCAGGCCGTTGCGCAGCGGGGCCGTGGCGCTCCCGTCCGGGCCGGTGGCCGTCACCGTGCCCGTCGCCGGGGCGCGGCCGCGGGCGGCGACCGCGACCAGGACCTGGACGCGGGTGCGGCCCACCCGGGCGATCGGCGGGATCGCGACGGCCGCGGTGGTCGAGGCACGGCGGTCGTCGACCAGGTCGAGCCCGACCAGCACCGGGTCGTGGTCGGAGGAGCGGTACGGCGTCGGCTGGTGGAAGTCGGTGGCGTGGTAGTTCCAGCGGCTGTACTCCAGGGCGATCGACTCCGGGGAGTTGATGTTCCACACGTCGACCCCGGTGACCAGGTCCAGCGCCGCGGCGTTCGCGAGCGCGTGGTCCAGGGAGCCGACCATGCCGTCGAAGGAGTAGGAGTACTCCTCGTTGCCGGAGGCGAGCTCGACGTTGGTGTAGCCCGCCCCGGAGAGCACCTGGAGCGGGTCCTCCATCGCGTAGGCGTTGAAGTCCCCGATCAGCAGGGTCGGGTCGACGCCGAGGTCGGCCTGGACTGTCGGCACCCAGCCGGCCAGCGCCTCGGCCTGGGCGATCCGGTCCGGGTTCGCGTTGCCCTGGCCGGTGCCGTCGTCGACGCCGGAGCCCTTGGACTTGAAGTGGTTGACCACGACGAGCACCGGCGCGCCGCCGCGGACCGGCCGGAAGGCCTGCGCGATCGGCTCCCGGGCGTTGTCGAACGCCTCGCCCGGGCCGCTGAGCGTGCCCAGCGCGCGGGCGGCGCCCACCCGCTGCACCGCGTCGACGCGGTAGATGATCGCGTTGGTGATCACGTCCATCTCGGCCGTCGCCGGCAGGTCCGTCGAGGACGGGTTGGCGGCCCACACGGTGCCGCCGGCCGCCTGGTTGAGCGCCGCGACCAGCGACCGGGTGGCCTCGTCGGTGGTGCCGTCGACGACCGCGGAGTTCTCGATCTCCATCAGCCCGACCACGTCGGCGTCCAGGCCTTTGATGGCGGCGACGATCTTCTGCTGCTGCCGTGCGAGATCCTGCGGGTCCCAGGCCCCGCGCTGGTCGCAGCCGGTGCGCACGGTGTTCCCGTCGCCGTCCGCGTCGTGGTAGGCCAGGCAGCCCCCGTCCCCCACGTTGTCGCCCCGGTTGTCGTCGTCGGCGTCGCCCAGCGTCGTGAAGTAGTTGAGGACGTTGAACGAGGCGACCTTGACGTCCGCCCGGCCGTCCGCGTTCAGCAGCGCCTCGTCGGGGGCCGCGGTCCGGGTGTTCTCGAACGACACCGGCGAGGTGCTGTTCTCGGGCCCGACCACGGTCCGCGTCGGCTGGAGGCGGTACGTCGGGGCCGACGGGCTGCCGCCCTGGGTGAGCACCACCGGCTCCTCGAAGCGGGCCGCGGCGCCGACCCGCACCGGCTCCGCGTTCGAGACGTACGGCGGGGTCAGGTCGCCGCGGGTGGGCGTGTAGTCGTTGGACTCGAAGGAGTCCGCGAAGCTGGTCGAGGACCCGTCGTCGAGCACGATCGCCCGCGCCGCGTTGTCGGCCTCGACCGCGGCGATCGCCGTCTCGTCCTGGGCGTCGGCGACCTGGGTGGGCGTGACCAGCGGCCGGTCGCCGACCGCGAGGCCGACCTCGCCGTAGGTGTTGGTGGCGTAGGTGTCGGTGACCGTGAACTCCCCGGTGGGAAGCACGAGCATCCCCTCCAGGGACTCCTTCTGCGCGGCGGTCGCCGGCCACGGGCCGGTCACCGGCTCGGGCAGGGCGGACCCGCTGTCGAGGACCTCGATGCCGGCCGCGGTCGCGACGCTGACCTGGGTCGCCCCGGCGTACTCCCCCGCGGTGCCGCTGACCCGCACCCGGTCGCCGGGGCCGACCGTCACCGGCCCCGCCGCGCGGGGCTGGTAGACGAAGACGCCGTCGGAGGAGGTGCGGCTCGCCGGGTCGGTCGGGCCGCCGGTGCCGGGGGTCTGCAGGTAGAACCCGAAGAACCCGCCTGTGGGGTAGGCGGCGGTGACGACGCCCTCGATGACCACCGGCCGGTCGCGGTACGGCGTCACCTCCCCGGTCCCCTGGAGCTCGGCGATCGTGACCTCGACCGGCTCGGGGTCCGGCCCGCCGCCGTCGGACCCGGACCCGGTCGGGGTGGGCGCGGCGCGGGTGAAGTCGGCACCGTTGTCGTCGGTGTCGGCACCGCCGGCGGCGCGCTGTGCCGAGGTCGCCGAGCTCAGGGCCGCCCCGGTGGGCGCGGTCTCGAAGCTGGTAGCGGTGCCGTACCCGACCATGTCCACCAGCCCCGGCGCCCCGGCGAGGTCGCCGAGGGCCCGGACCGGCACGGTGCCCTCGGCGAGCAGCACCTGGCCGCTGCCCGCGGCCATCGACAGCGGCGTGGCAGTGGTCTCGTCGACCCCGCTCAGGGCGGGGCCGAGCGCGCCGGTGCTGACCTGGACCAGGTAGTGCCGCCCGGCCGGGACGGTGCCGGTCAGCGCCGCCACCGACGGGCTTCCGGTGCTGGAGAAGGCCGCGGAGCGGTACTGCAGGCTGAGCCCGGCCAGCGGCACCGCCGCGTCGGTGGGGTTGTAGAGCTCGACGAAGTCCGCGGCGTACGCCGGGGAGCCGGTGGTCGCGCCACCCCCGCCGTACACCTCGGAGATGACCAGCCCGGAGCCGGCCGGGTCGGCCTGGGCCGGTCCGGGGACCAGCGCGAGGCCGGCGACCGCGGCGCCGAGGACGGTGGCGAGGCACTGGCGGGGGTGGAGGCTCATGCTGGTTCCTCGATCCTCAGCGGCGGGCGCCGCGCCGGGTGACCTTGATCGTCGCGGTCGTCGCGGCGGGCCGGACCAGGTCGGACCCGGCGTAGCGGACCCGCACCCGGTAGCGACCGGGGCGCCGGAACTCCCGCAGCTTCACGACGGCGCGGCCGTTGCGGACCTTGCTGGCGTAGGTGCGGCCGGCGACCCGGACCACGACCCGGCCTGCGGCCGAGGCACCCGAGGCGGCCACGCGCGTGACGACGACGGCCCGGGTCCTGCGGGCCGTGACCCGCTTCGGCGCGGTCCGGACGGCGACCTGCGCGCTCGCGCGCCGGACGTCCACCCGGAGCTTGGTCCGGTCCGCCGCGATCAGCTCGTCGCCCCCGTAGGTGACCCGGAGGTTGCGAGCGCCCGGGCGCAGGTCCCGGGCCCGCAGGGTGACCTTGGCGGCGCCGGCCTTCAGCCGGGCGCTGCGCAGCGTGCGGCCGCCGCTGGTGACCGTGACCTTGCCGGTCGCGGTCAGCGGCGCGTCGACCTGCACCGAGAGCGTGGTGCGCTGGCCGTAGCGAGGCTTCGGCACTGTCGCCTTCACCCGGGAGGTCAGCCGCGGCAGCGGCGCCCCGACGATCGTGCGGCTCGGCTCGGCGACCAGCGACAGGCCCCACTGGCCGGCCAGGTCCGCCGGGGCGGTGAGGTCGACCGCTGCCGCGCCGGAGGCGTCGACCGGGAACGACCCGAGCTCGCGGTAGGAGGTGCCCTGGACCGCGAACGCCGTGACCGAGGTGTTGGCCGGGCTGCCGAGCGAGGTGAGGTTGAGCCGGCTCAGGTCGGCGCTGACGCTGGTCCCAGCGGTGAGGGTCGCGGGCAGCCCGGTGGCGAAGACCTGACGGCGGTCGTAGCTCGGCGACTTCGCCTGGCCGTTCGCGAGGTAGCCGTCGATCCACAGGTCGCGGTCGACCTTGCCGGTGTCGCGGTTCGTGCCCTGCTGGAAGGCCCGGAAGTTGTCGCCGCCGCTGGCCAGGAACGAGAACGTGGACACGACGTACTGCCGGGCCGGGTCGAGCGGCGCGCCGTCGATCCAGACGGCGTCGACGTTGTCCCCGACCGGGGAGGTCGCCGACGTGTCGGGCTTGGCCACCACGCGGACGTTGTCGGAGAGACCCAGGTGCAGGAAGGGCCGCGAGGGCCGGCTGCCGGTCGCGGTGGTCTGCCACTGCTGCTCGAGGACCTGCTCGAGCTGGGCGCCGGTGAGGGTGACGTAGGAGATGTTGTTGGCGAACGGCAGCACGGCGTTCGCCTCCTCGAAGGTGACCACCCCGTCGGCGTTCTGGGGGCTGGCGGCCCGGTCCCCGCGGTGGAAGAGCTCGGCGCGCAGGCCGCCGGGGTTGACGATGCCGAGGTCCGGCTTCGGCAGGCCGGGGGTGTCGGTGATCGGGGTGTCGCGCAGCGCGTCGGCGACCAGGTTGCCGAGCGTGGACTCCGAGGCGCGGTCGTCGCGCTTGGTGAGGTCGGGCTGGGTGTACTCGCCGTCGACGTAGCTGCCGCCCGAGAACGCCGTGGTGATGTCGTCGGTGACCGTGCCCTTGGCGACGTCGCCGACCACGTTGGCCGCGGCGACCGCGGCGGAGGTGATGGCGTCCACCCGGGCCACGACCGGGTCGGCGAGGTTCTCGGCCGTGCCCACCGCGGTCAGCGCGGCGGTGGAGACCGTCACCGCGTCGGTCTCGGTGTCGTAGGACAGGTCGACCCGGCCGAGCTTCGCGCCGTACGACCCGGTCTGGATGACCGGCCGGGTGCCGCCGCCCGGCTTGGGCGCGGTCCAGGCGTACTCCTTGTGGGTGTGTCCGGTGAAGATCACGTCGACCGCGGGGTCGGTGCCGGTGACGATCTCGGCGAACGCCCCGCCGGCGGCGATCTCCTGCTCCAGCGTCGACCCGTCGGGGGTGCCGGCGCCGGCGCCCTCGTGGTAGCTGGCGACTGTCACGTCGCAGGTGCCGGCGGTCTCGAGCTGGCCGGCCACCCGGTTGACAGCGACCACCGGGTCGCCGAAGTCCAGGCTGGCGATGCCAGCCGGCGAGACCAGGCTGGCGGTCTCCTGGGTGACCGCGCCGATCACGCAGACGTCGACCCCCGCGACCGAGTGCGTGGAGTACTCCTGGATGCCGGGCGCCGGCGTGGTGGTGCCCTTGGCGTAGACGTTCGCGCCAAGGAGCGGGAAGTCCGCCTTGGTGTAGGTGGGCGTCCCGGCGACGACGTTGGTCCGCAGCCAGTCGATGCCCTTGTCGAACTCGTGGTTGCCGACCGCGGTTGTGGCGAGCCCGAGGGCGTTGAGCACCTCGATCGTGGGCTCGTCCTCGGTGTGCGCCGAGTTGAACAGCGAGGCGCCGATGTTGTCGCCGGCCGAGAGGAACAGCACGTTCCCGGCCCCGCGCTCGGCCCGGATGCCCTGCACGGTCGTCGCGAGCTCCACGGTGCTGTACGTCGTCGCGTCGCCCGAGCCGGTGCCGCCGTCGGATTGGATCCGCCCGTGGTAGTCGTTGATGTCGAGCAGCGTGATGTCGACGGGCGCCGCGTGCGCGGTGCCGGGCACCAGGGCGGTGAGCGCGCTGGTGGCCAGCCCGAGGCCGAGGACGGCGGCGACGACGCGGGAGCCGGGCCGCGTGCGGGTCGGAGGAGTCACGGAAGGACCTTTCGCGGGGAGGTGCGTGTGCGTGATCGAGCGCACACTAACCCGGGACCGGCCCGGTTCCTACCGCCCGCAGGGAAACTCCCCGTTAACGGGTGCGGAGCCCCGCGCTACCGCGTGCGGAGCTCGGCGCGCTGGCGCCACACGCCGCGGAAGAACTCCCAGCCGGACCACAGGGTGAGGGCCACCGCGACGACCAGCGAGGCCTGGGCGACGTAGAAGACCACGTCGCCGGGCGTGTGCAGCCAGTCCGGCAGGTCCGGGTCGCGCAGCGGCAGCGTCAGCGCGCCGAGCGCCACGGCCTGGAAGGTGGTCTTGATCTTGCCGAGGTCGGCGGCCGCGATCACCACCCTCTTGAGCACCGAGAGCCGCAGCAGCGTCACGCTCCACTCGCGCAGCAGGACCACGATCGTGACCCACCACCAGATGTCGCCGACGACCGAGAGGCCGATGAAGGCCATGCCGGTGATCGCCTTGTCGGCGATGGGGTCGGCGATCTTTCCGAAGTCGGTGACCAGGTTGCGGGAGCGGGCGATGTCGCCGTCGATCTTGTCGGTGATCATCGCGACCGCGAACAGCCCGAAGGCGACGGTGCGCCACAGCACCGAGTCGCCGCCGTCGACCAGCAGCGCCCAGCCGAAGAACGGCACCATGAGGATGCGCAGCGTGGTGAGCGCGTTGGGCAGGTTGACGTTGCTGACCCGGGGTGTGGTGTCGGTCATCGGCGGACCTCCGCGATCAGGTCGACGCCGTCGGTGGCGACCACGACGGCGGAGACCAGGTCGCCCACCGCTGCCCCGCCGGTCGCCTCGAGGCCGGTCAGGTACGTCGTACCGTCCACCTCGGGGCCCTGGTGCGCAGCGCGGCCGGCGATCTCGCCGTCCTCGACGGACTCCACGAGGACCTCGACGGTCTCGCCGAGGCGCTCCTCGGCCCGCTGGGCGTTGAGCTCCTCGACCAGGGCGGTGACGTGCTCGGTGCGGGCGCGGACCTCGTCCTCGTCGAGCTTGCCGCCGTGGGTGGCGGCCTCGGTGCCGTCCTCGTCGGAGTAGCCGAAGACGCCGGTGACGTCCATGCGAGCCGCGACCAGGAAGTCGCACAGGGTCTGCAGCTCCTCCTCGGTCTCGCCGGGGAAGCCCACGATGACGTTCGAGCGGACGCCGGCCCGGGGCGCGAGCGCGCGGATCTGGTCGAGCAGCCCCAGGAAGCTGTCCGGGTCGCCGAAGCGGCGCATCCGGCGCAGCACGGTGGCGCTGGCGTGCTGGAAGGAGAGGTCGAAGTACGGCACGACGCCGGGCGTCGTGGCGATCGCCTCGACCAGGCCCGGGCGGGTCTCCGCGGGCTGGAGGTAGGAGACCCGGACCCGCTCGACGCCGGCGATGGCGGTGAGCCCCGGCAGCATGTTCTCGAGCAGGCGCAGGTCGCCGAGGTCCTTGCCGTACGACGTGGAGTTCTCGCTGACCAGGAAGAGCTCCTTGACGCCCTGCTCGGCCAGCCAGTGCGCCTCGGCGAGCACGTCGGCGGGGCGGCGGCTGACGAAGGAGCCGCGGAATGCGGGGATCGCGCAGAACGTGCAGCGGCGGTCGCAGCCGCTGGCCAGCTTCAGCGGGGCCATCGGGCCACCGTCGAGGCGCCGGCGCAGGCCGCGCGGGCCGGTGGCCGGCCCGCCGACGCCGACCTCGCCGCTGGTGGCGACCGCGTGGCCGGGGACGCTGAGCGCCGAGGCGTCGCGAGCGGCCGGGGAGATCGGGAGCAGCCGGCGGCGGTCCTGCGGGGTGTGCGGCTGGTGCTGCTCCCCCGCGATGATCGAACGCAGCTTGGCGGCGATGTCGGGGTAGTCGTCGAAGCCGAGCACGGCGTCGGCCTCGGGCAGCGAGTCGGCCAGGTCCTTGCCGTACCGCTCGGCCATGCAGCCGACCGCGACGACGGCCTGGGGGCGCCCGGAGAGCTTGAGGTCCGCGGCCTCGAGCAGCGTGTCGACGGAGTCCTTCTTGGCCGCCTCGACGAAGCCGCAGGTGTTGACGACGACCGTGTCAGCGTCCGCGGGCTCGTCGACCAGGAGGAAGCCGCCGGCCTCGAGCCGGCCGGCCAGCTCCTCGGAGTCGACCTCGTTGCGGGCGCAGCCCAGGGTCACCAGGGCGACCGAGGTCAGGTGCTCAGCGGACGGGGGCAGCGTGGAGTTGGTCGACATGTCACCACCGAGTATGACGCCTTCCCGCTCGCGAACCCGTTTTCGCAACACCCGCCCGTGATCGGCGTCACGCTCGGCAGCTGTCGCTCTCCCCGCGACGGTGGACCAGGGCACTCGCCGCGCCGCATGATCGAGGCCATGAGTCCGCAGCCGCGCGACCTCGACACCCCCTGGGCCCGGGCCGCGGAGGCGGACGACTGGGCCCGGGCCGCGGAGGCGGACTACTGGGCACAGGCCGCCGAGGCGGACTACTGGGCCCAGCCCGCCGACGTGGTCCTGGGCGCGCTGGGCGCGACCGAGACCGGCCTGTCCGCCGAGGAGGCCGCACGCCGCCTGGAGGCCGCCGGACCGAACCGGCTCGCCCCGCCCCGGCGGGGCGGCTGGGCGGTCATCCTGCTGCGGCAGTTCGCCGACCCGGTGATCGTGATCCTGGTGTTCGCGAGCATCGTCTCGCTGCTGCTCCAGGACGTCACCGACGCCGCGATCATCCTCACGATCGTCTGCCTGAGCGGGCTGCTCAGCTTCTGGCAGGAGCGCCGCGCCTCCCTGGAGATGCAGCGGCTGATGGCACTGGTCCAGGTGCACGCGGACCTGCGGCGCGACGGCACCGACGTCGAGGTGGCCGTGGCGGAGGTGGTGCCGGGCGACCTGGTCGTCCTCAACGCCGGCGACGTCGTACCCGGCGACTGCCGGCTGGTGAGCGCCGACGCCCTCCAGGTGGACCAGGCGGCGCTGACCGGCGAGACCTTCCCCCAGCACAAGCGTCCCGACCAGGTGCCTGCGGACACGGCACTGGCCGACCGCGTGGACGCGCTGTTCCTCGGCTCGCACGTCGTGAGCGGGCGCGGGCTCGCCGTGGTCGTGGCGACCGGAGCGAGCACGGAGCTGGGCCGGCTCTCCGGGCGCCTGGAGGAGACGGCGCCGTCGACCGGGTTCGAGCGCGGGATCCGGCGCTTCGGACTGCTGCTGGCCCGCGTCACGTTCGTGCTGGCCCTGGTGATCCTGGGCCTGAACGTGACGCTGGACCGGCCGTTCGCCGAGTCCCTCCTCTTCTCGCTCTCCCTCGCGGTCGGGCTGACCCCGCAGATGCTGCCGGCGATCGTCGCCGTGAGCCTGGCCCTGGGGGCGCGACGGATGGCGGCGAGGCGCGTGATCGTCAGGCGCCTGGACGCGATCGAGGACTTCGGCGCGATGGACGTCCTGTGCACCGACAAGACCGGCACCCTCACCGAGGGGACCGTGCGGCTGCACGCCGCCGTGGACGCCACCGGCGCCGCGAGCGAGTCGGTGCTCGCGCGGGCGGCGCTCAACGCCGGGCTGCAGAGCGGGTTCTCCAACCCGATCGACGTCGCCCTCCTCGACGCCCGCGCGCCGGACCCGGCGTACGCCGCCGTCGACGAGGTGCCCTACGACTTCACGCGCAAGCGGCTCAGCATGCTGGTCGACGGCCCGGACGGGCGCGTGCTGATCTGCAAGGGCGCCTACGACTCGGTGGTCGGCGTCTGCGCCACGGCGCCGACCCGGCGCAGCGAGCTGGACGCCAGGTTCCGCGAGCTCAGCGACGCCGGCTACCGGGTGCTCGCGATCGCCGAGCGCGCGCTGCCGGGCGTCGGGGCCGTCACGGTCGAGGACGAGCGGGAGCTCGACTTCGTCGGCTTCCTGGTGTTCGCCGACCCACCCAAGCCGGATGCGGCACGGGTCCTGGGCGAGCTGGCGGCAGCGGAGATCGGCGTCCGCATGATCACCGGCGACAACCAGCGGGTGGCCGCCCACGTCGCCACCGAGGTCGGCCTGGACCCCACGGGGCTCCTGACCGGCACGGCCATCGACGCCCTGGACGACGAGCAGCTCGTCAGCCGGGCAGGTCGGACCGGGGTGTTCGCCGAGGTCGACCCCGGGCAGAAGGAGCGCATCATCCGGGCGTTGCGGGCCGGCGGCGCCACGGTCGGCTACCTCGGCGACGGGATCAACGACGCCGGGGCCCTGCACCTCGCCGACGTCGGCATCTCCGTCGACACCGCGGTGGACGTGGCCAAGAGCGCCGCCGCCATCGTGCTGATGGACAAGGACCTGGCGGTCCTGGAGCACGGGGTGCGGCTGGGTCGACAGACCTTCGTCAACACCCTGAAGTACATCACCACGACGGTCAGCGCGAACTTCGGCAACGTCATGAGCATGGTCGCCGCGTCCGCGTTCCTCCCGTTCCTGCCGCTCCTGCCCCGCCAGATCCTGCTGCTGAACTTCCTCTCCGACATCCCGAGCACCACGATCGCGGCCGACAACGTCGACCCCGAGCAACGGCAGCACCCGCAGCAGTGGGACATCCGGTTCATCCGGGACTTCATGCTGCTCTTCGGCCTGCTCAGCACGGCGTTCGACCTGCTCACCTTCGCGGTCCTGCTGCAGGTCTTCGACGCCGGCTCGACAGTGTTCCGATCCGCGTGGTTCGTCGGCTCCACGCTCACCGAGCTCGCCGTGCTGCTCGTGCTGCGCACCCGGCGGCCGGCGTTCCACAGTCGCCCGGGCACGGGCCTGCTGATCGCCTCGCTGGCGATCGCGGCCGTCACGATCGCCATCCCCTACTCACCCGGTGCCGAGCTGCTCGGCCTGCGAGCGCTGCCCGCCGCGGTGCTCGGCTCGCTGCTGCTGATCACGCTGGCGTACGTCGTCGCCGCGGAGGCCGTCAAACGGTCCTTCTACCGTGCGGCCGCGCACCACGGCGACCGCCCGCCGCCCGAGGCCGCCCGCCTGCGCCACCGGCGCCTCCGGCAAGCGGCCCGCGAGCACGGCGGCGGGCGGCGCGGGCGGGGCTCCGGGTGGTCGGCGGGCCGCCGCTCGCTCCTGGACTAGTGGCCGACCTCGCGCGGACCCGGATGCCTCAGGGCGTGTCGAAGGTCCGGCTCGACCGGCTGCCGGTCTTGCCGACCTCGACGGGCTTGCCGTCGGCCAGGGTGATCTTGAGCGAGCCGTCCGAGCTGGTGACGCGCACCGGCGTGACGACCTTGCGCAGGACCCGGGTCTGGCCGAAGGCCAGGTCACCGTCGAACACGGTCCGCCCGGTGCCGTCGACGACCTTGACGGCCGCGCCGCCACCGGCGGCGTCCAGGACCACCGGCACCGGGTCCCCGGCCGCGACGATCCCGCCGGAGCCGTTCAGGGGTGGCGCGTCGTTGAGCGCGGTCGGGCCGTCCATCACCAGGCGGGCGACCGACCAGGCCAGGACCAGCACCATCACGGCGGCCACCAGGACCGACCAGTTCGGGCCGCCGCGGGTGCCGCGGATGCCTCCGTTCGGGCCCGTCGCCAGCTCGGCCTCGAAGACCCGGCGCGGGTTGATCGGCGCGTCGGCGTACCGCTCGTCGTAGGCGGCCAGCAGCGGGGCGACGTCGGCCCCGAGCACCCGGGCGAGTGTGCGCAGGTGGCCGCGGGCGTAGAAGTCGCCGCCGCACGGGGCGAAGTCGTCGACCTCGATCGACTCGATCACGTGCGGGCGGATCCGGGTGCGGTCGGCCAGCTGGTCGACGCTCAGGCCGAGCCGGGTGCGGGCCGCCGCGAGCTCGGGACCGATGACCGGGTCGACGGCCGGCTCCACGGGGAAGTCCTCGATCACGATCGGCTCGACCGGCTCGCCGGCGCGGGCGATCGGGCTGACCGTCGGACCCCAGGCGACCGTGTCCTCGAACAGGCTCACGCTGCCGGGACGGCGCAGCTCGCGCGCCTCGGGCAGCTCCCCGCGGCCGGAGCCGTCCTCGGTCTCGGCGGGGTCCAGGCGCAGCGCGTTGGCGCCCAGGGTCAGGTCGCTGCGGATCTCCACCCGGGCAGCCGGCACCGGGTCGCGCAGGGGGCTCGGGGTCGCGCTGGCGACCGGCAGGGCGGGCTCGGAGGCGCGGGTCCGCACGTCCGGGGCGTCCTCGACGGCCGGTGAGTCGGCCGAGTCGGCCGAGGTGTCCGCCGGCGTACGCCGCAGCCGCGCCGACAGCGCGGTGATCCCCCGGGCGAGCGAGGGGCGCGGGTCCCACAGCCGCTCGCGGTCGACGTCCGGGTGGTCGTCGGCCGAAGCCGGAGAGACCTGGGAGACCTGGGGCGCCTCCGGGGCGGTCACGGCCAGCGGGTCGAGGGCGTCGGGAGCAGGGTCGTCGTCGGAATCCCCGTTCACGCCGGCCACACTGTCCGGGCTGTCCGGGGCGTCCTCGACCTCGTCGACGATCTCCACGACCTCGACGGTGTCCCCGGCGAGGTCCAGCAGCGCTCCGGTCAGGTCCCCCTCGTCCCCGACCACACGGGTGGACAGCGACAGCGGCACCGAGACCGGCTCGCCGTCGCGCGGGAAGACCTCGAGCCAGCCGTCGGTGAACCCATGGCGGGCCCGGGTCTCGACGGCCTCGACGTCGGCCCACGGCATGCCGTGCCAGGCGCGCCCCTGCCGCACCCGGACGCCGAGCGCGTCGGCGACCAGCAGCGGAGTGCGGGCGTCGACGAACGCCTGGAGGTACGCCGCGGCCACGGCGCCCATGACCAGGCACAGCGCCCAGTCCAGCCAGGCGCCGGAGGCGGCGGCCCGGGAGAGGTAGAGGATCGCCACGATCGACGCGACGCCGCCGACGGCCCCGGCGAGGCCGGCGTTGCGGCGGACCTCCACGACCGACGGCTCCTGGACGGTGGACTGGTCGTGCATCAGCTCGCTCACATCTCCCCCTGCAGGGTTGCGATCACGCCGTCGATCTCGTCGGGCTTGACGAGCACGTCCCGGGCCTTGGAGCCCTCGCTCGGTCCGACCACGCCACGGCTCTCCATGATGTCCATCAGGCGCCCGGCCTTGGCGAAGCCCACGCGGAGCTTGCGCTGCAGCATCGAGGTCGAGCCGAACTGCGTCGAGACGACCAGCTCGACCGCCTGGATGACCAGGTCGAGGTCGTCGCCGATGTCGTCGTCCAGCTCGCGCTTGGACGCGGCGGGCGCCGTCACGTCCTCGCGGTAGCTGGGCTCCAGCTGGCCCTTGCAGTGCTTGACCACCTGGGCGATCTCCGCCTCGGTGACCCAGGACCCCTGGACGCGCACCGGCTTCGAGGCGCCCATCGGCAGGAACAGCCCGTCGCCCTGGCCGACCAGCTTCTCCGCACCCGGCTGGTCGAGGATGACCCGGCTGTCGGTGACCGAGGAGGTGGCGAAGGCCAGCCGCGAGGGCACGTTTGCCTTGATCAGGCCGGTGACCACGTCGACCGAGGGCCGCTGGGTCGCCAGGACCAGGTGGATGCCGGCCGCCCGGGCGAGCTGGGTGATCCGCACGACCGCGTCCTCGACGTCGCGCGGGGCGACCATCATCAGGTCCGCGAGCTCGTCGACGATCACCAGCAGGTACGGGTACGGCGCCAGCTCGCGCTCGGAGCCGGGCGGCAGCTCCACGGTGCCGGCCCGGACCGCCTTGTTGAAGTCGTCGATGTGGCGGAAGCCGAAGTTGGCCAGGTCGTCGTAGCGCAGGTCCATCTCGCGCACGACCCAGGCCAGCGCCTCGGCGGCCTTCTTCGGGTTCGTGATGATCGGGGTGATCAGGTGCGGGACGCCCTCGTAGGCGTTCAGCTCGACCCGCTTGGGGTCGACCATGATCATCCGGACCTCGTCGGGGGTGGCGCGCATCAGCACCGAGGTGATCATCGAGTTGATGAACGACGACTTGCCGGAGCCGGTGGCGCCGGCCACCAGCAGGTGCGGCATCTTGGCGAGGTTCGCGACCACGAAGCCGCCCTCGACGTCCTTGCCGAGCCCGGCGACCATCGGGTGGTGCGCCGAGCGGGCCGCGTTGGAGCGCAGCACGTCACCCAGCGAGACGATCTCCTTGTCGACGTTGGGGATCTCCACGCCGACCGCGGACTTCCCGGGGATCGGCGAGAGGATCCGCACGTCCGCGGAGGCCACCGCGTAGGCGATGTTCTTCTGGATGTTCATGATCTTCTCGACCTTCACACCGGGGCCGAGCTCGACCTCGTAGCGCGTGACGGTCGGGCCCCGGGTGTAGCCGGTGACCTGGGCGTCGATGCTGAACTCGTCGAGCACGCCCTGGAGCCGCGCGACCACCTCGTCGCTGGCCTTCGAGCGCGCCTTGTGCACCGACCCGGGCTTGAGCACCCCGTCGGCGGGCAGCGAGTAGACCACGTCGCCGGAGAGCGCGAGCTGCTCCACGCGGGCGGGCAGCGGCGAGTGCGGCGGCGGCTGGAGCTCGACCTGCTCGTCGTCCTCCTCGGCCTCGACCGGCGGGAGCACCGGCCTGGCGACGGTGGGGGCATCGCTCGGCGGGGCGGCGAACAGGTCGACGCCGACCTCGCGGTCGGCGTCCTGCTCGAGGGCCACGTCGAGCGCGTCGCGGTCCTTGCGGCTTCGCTTCCTGCGCGGCTCGGGCTCGTCGACGACCGGGGTGTCGTACGCCGGGTCGCCGCGCTCGGGGTCGATGTCGTCGAGCGGGGACCGGCGGCGACCCGCGGCGGGCTCGGGCTCCTCCAGCGGCGCCCGGCCTAGGAGGCGGTCGCCGAGGGCACGCAGCCGCTCGGGCACCTGGTAGACCGGCGTCGCGGTGATCACCAGCACGCCGAAGAACGCGAGCAGCGCCAGCAGCGGCACCACGACGTACGGCGTGCGCAGCAGGTCCAGCAGCAGCGAGGAGACCACGAAGCCGATCGCTCCCCCGGCGTCCTGGAGGTTGCTCGCGTCGCCGCGGATCGGCTCGGGGCTGCCGTTGGCGATGTGCACGATGCCGAGCACGCCGAAGGCGAGCGCCGCCCAGCCGACGACCTGGCGCCCGAGCGGGCCGTTGCGGACCGGGTCGCGCATGGTCCGCCAACCCATCCACACCAGACCGAGGGGCACCAGCCAGCCGATCTTGCCGACCGAGCCGGCGACCATGGTCCGGGTCAGCTCCATGGCGGAGCCGGCGACCTGGAACCAGACAGCGGCGGCCACGACGAGCGAGAGGCCGAACAGCAGCAGCCCGGCACCGTCGCGACGGTGCTCGGGCTCGAGGTCGCGGGCGCTGCGGCCGATGCCCCGGGCGACCGCGCCCACGCCGTGGGCGATGCCGAGCCAGAGGGCGACCAGGCCACGCGCCAGCGAGGTCCCGACACGGGCGACCGGCCCCGGCCCGTTGCGCACGGCGCGGGGCGCAGGGCGCGACGAGCGCGCCCGGCTCGCCGGCGGGCGTCGGGCGGGACTGCGGCTGGTGGTACTCCGGGATCGGGTGCTCGAACCGCTCCGTGCGGACCCGTTGCGGGACCCGGACGTGGACGTGCTCTTGCTCCGCGACCCCGGCGGGGAAGACGTACGGGTCGCCATGGCGTCGACCCTAGGCCACCGTCACTCCAGTCACAGGGACCACAGGCCGGAGCCGGGGAGCGTGTCGCGGCCGCTCCGTGCCCACATCGGACCAGCGGTGAGCCAGCCACCGTTCCACGCGCCCGCATCGGACCAGCGGTGAGCTGACCACCGTTCCACGCGCCCGAACGGTGGCTGACTCACCGCTCCCCCACGAGAACGGTGGCTCACTCACCGCTCCCGCAGGCGAACGGTGGCCGACTCACCGCCCCGCCCGAAAGGGTGGGGTGACTCACCAGTTCCCTGCCGTAAGGCATGCGGACTTCGGCCGAGAAAGCAAAACATTTTCCAGCCGGGCTCTGGACCATTCCTGAGAACGGTCCCTAAGGTCCCAAAGGATGGCCAGCCGGGTGGCGGCCACCTCATCCACTCTCGGAGGGGAACCAATTCGTGAAGATCTCCCAGCAGGGTCTCTGTCTTGCTCTCGTAGCAGCCGGCCTCGCGGCCGTACCGGGGCTCTCCGCCTCGGCCGCGGGGCCCGCCTCCCAGGCTGCGGCCGGTGACTCCCTCGTCTCGCGGCTGAAGGCCGAGGCGCAGGGCACCGCCCGCATCACCACCGAGCCCGCCACCGGCAAGGTCGGCTTCGCCCAGGCCACCGACCTGCTGCCGTCGGTCGGCGCCAGCACCGCCGACACGGCCGCGGCGAAGTCCACCGCCTACCTCGAGGAGTACGCCGCGGCGTTCGGCGCCAGCGCCACCCAGCTCGAGCAGAGCGGCGTGACGGCCGACGACCTCGGCTGGACCGTCGACTACACCCAGCGCTACCGGGGGCTCGAGGTCTTCGGGGCCCGCCTGCGCGCCCACGTCGACAAGCAGGGCGACCTGACATCGGTGAACGGCTACGCCGCCCCGAACCTGGAGCTCGACGTCACCCCCACCTTCTCCGAGAGCGACGCCGCGGCCCGCGCGGTCCGGACGGTCCGGGCCGACCCGCCGTTCGACGGCGCCGCCGTCGGCAACCTCGAGGCGGCCGAGAACGACCTGATCGTCTACCGCCTCGGCTCCACCAAGGGCGAGGCCGGCAAGGCGATCCTCGCCTACGCCATTGAGGTCTCCAACGGCCACGACGTGCGCGACATGGTCATCCTCGACGCCGACACCGGGAAGCCGGTCAACCGCTATTCGCTGGTCCACGACTACCTCGACCGCGAGCTCTACGAGGCCTCGGTCAACAACGGCGGCACCCCCGACGACCCGGCCGACGACAGCGTCGCCCTGGACCGGGTCTGGCGCGAGGGCAACCCCCGCACCGGGCTCAGCCAGTCCCAGCTCGACCTGGTCGACGGCACCGGCGACTCCTACTGGTTCTTCCGCAACTCCTTCGGCCGCGACTCCTACGACGGCGAGGGGGCGACGATGCGCACTGTCAACAACGACCCGCGGATCAGCTGCCCCAACGCCAACTGGAACGGCGTGACCACGAACTACTGCAACGGGGTGACCTCCGACGACACCGTCGCGCACGAGTGGGGCCACGCCTACACCGAGTACACCTCCGGGCTGGTCTACCAGTGGCAGTCCGGCGCCATGAACGAGTCGTTCTCCGACATCTGGGGCGAGACCGTCGACCAGATCAACGCGCGCTACAACGAGACCCCGAACAGTCCGCGCACGGTCGGGCAGTGCTCGGCGTTCACCCGCGGCGACGTCGAGATGACTATCAACGCGCCGGCCTCCATCGCCGGCCCGTGCGAGGCGGTCGCCGCGTCGTTCGGCCCGGTCTTCGACGACGCTGGCGTGACCTCTGACGTCGTCGTCGCCCAGGACGGCACCGCCGACGGCGGCACCACCACCGACGCCTGCTCACCGTTCACCAACGCGGCAGCGGTGGCCGGCCGGTTCGCGTACGCCGACCGGGGCACCTGCACCTTCGCCACCAAGGCCCGCAACGCCGAGGCGGCGGGGGCCACGGGCATCGTGGTCGGCCAGAACGACCCGGCCGCGGACCCGGTGTCGATGACCGGTGACGCCGACATCTACGGCGTGATGGTCGGCTACGAGGACGGCCAGAGGATCAAGGCGGCCGCCGCGACCGGCACCGTCAACGTGACCGTCTCGGCTGCGGGCGAGGAGCCGACCGACAACTCCTACCGCTGGCTCTCCGGCGAGGGCGACCCCGCCTTCGGCGGCGCGATCCGCGACATGTGGAACCCGACCTGCTACGGCGACCCGGGCAAGGTGACCGACGCCCAGTACTTCTGCAGCGCCGACGACAGCGGCGGCGTGCACAGCAACTCGGGGGTTCCCAACCACGCCTACGCCCTGCTCGTGGACGGCGGCACCTACAACGGGGTCCAGGTCCCCGGGATCGGGCTGACCAAGGCCGCGCACATCTTCTGGCGCACCCAGGCCAACTACCTCACCCCGACCTCGGACTTCACCGACCTCGCCGACGGCCTCGCCCAGTCGTGCACAGACCTGACCGGGAAGCGCGTCAACAACCTCTCGGTCGCCGAGCGCGACCAGACGGCGTACGCCGAGCCGGTCACGGCCGCGGACTGCGCGGCCGTCACGGCGGTCAGCCAGGCCGTCGAGCTGCGCACCGACCCGGTGCAGTGCAACTTCAAGCCGATCCTCGACCCCAACGCCCCGTCGGTGTGCGGGGACGGCCTGTCCACCGAGGTGGCCTGGTCGGAGGACTTCGAGGACGGGCTGACCGGCTGGACCCCCTCCAGCCAGGTGGTCTTCGAGGGCGGCATCAACGACCCGTGGAAGGCGTCCACCGACGCGCCCGCCGGCCACGCCGACGGGGTGGCCTACGGTCCCGCGCCGGACGAGGGCCAGTGCGTCAACGGGCCCGGTGACTTCTCCAGCCGGGACTCGATCACCAGCCCGACGGTGACCTACCCGACCGGCCAGGCGCCGAAGCTGCTGTTCGACCACTACGTCGCCACCGAGGTCGGCTACGACGGCGGCAACGTCAAGGTCAGCGTGAACGGCGGCGCCTTCGCCGTCGTGCCGGCCGCGGCGTACGTCTTCAACGGCCCGAACGCCACGATTATCACGGCGGCCGCGGGCAACACCAACCCGCTGGCCGGCGAGCGGGGCTGGACCGGCACCGACGGTGGCGAGCCGACCGGCAGCTGGGGCCAGACCCAGGTCGACCTGAGCCAGCTCGGGAAGGCCGGCGACCAGCTGCAGTTCCGCTTCGACATCGGTCGGGACGGCTGCGGCGGGCTCGACGGCTGGTACGTCGACGACATCAAGGTCGTCTACTGCTCCGACGGCACCGAGGTGCCGCCCGGGGAGCCCGGCCAGCCCGGGCAGGTCTCGTCCAGCACGTCCGCCGACGCCAAGCCCGGCACTGTCAAGGCGGGCAAGCGGTTCACGGCGGTCGTCAAGGTCCGGGCCACCGGCGCGCAGCCGTCCGGCACCGTGCGGATCCTCGACCGGGGCCGGAGCGTGGGCCGGGCGACGCTGGGCTCGAGCGGCAAGGTCACGATCCGGCTCACCGCCAAGAAGAGCTGGGGCACCGGCAAGCGCACGCTCGTCGCCCAGTACCTGGGGTCGAGGGCGGTGAAGGCCAGCCAGGACACCTTCCGGGTCCGGGTGGTCCGCGCCCGGCGCTGAGACCGGGCTGATCGGTTCCGCAGAACCCAGAAGGCCCCGCCGGAGGAATCCGGCGGGGCCTTCTCGGTGTGCTGCTCAGGACTGGATGACGACCGGGATGATCATCGGCTTGCGGCGGTGGGTGTTGCTCACCCAGCGCCCGATCACCCGGCGCACGGTCTGCTGCAGCTGGTAGGAGTCGGTGTTGCCCTCCGCGATGGCGCGGTCCAGCGCGTCGCAGATCGGCTGGCGGACCTGGTCGAAGGAGGCGTTGTCCAGCGCGTTGCCGCGGGCGTGGATCTCCGGGCCGGCCGCGACCTTCCCGGTGACCGAGTCGATGACGACGATGACCGAGATGAAGCCCTCCTCGCCGAGGATCAGGCGGTCCTTGAGGTCGGACTCGGTGACGTCGCCGACCGAGGAGCCGTCGACGAAGACATAGCCGCAGTCGACCTTGCCGGCGATGCTGGCGACCCCGTCGACGAGGTCGACCACGACGCCGTCCTCGGCGATCACGACGTTCTCGACGCCGGTGTCCCGCGCGAGCTGGCCGTTGGCCAGCAGGTGCCGGATCTCACCGTGCACCGGCATCACGTTGCCGGGCTGGACGATGTTGTAGCAGTAGAGCAGCTCACCGGCGCTGGCGTGCCCGGAGACGTGCACCATCGCGTTGCCCTTGTGCACGACCCGGGCGCCCCAGCGCGCGAGGCCGTTGATGACGCGGTAGACGGCGTTCTCGTTGCCGGGGATCAGGCTCGAGGCGAGCAGGACGGTGTCGCCCTCCTCGATGTGCACGAAGTTGTGGTTGCGCTGCGCGATCCGGCTCAGCGCGCTCATCGGCTCGCCCTGGGACCCAGTGGAGACCAGGACTTGGCGCTCCGGCGGGAGGCTGGAGAGGTCCTTGGCGTCGATCAGCACGCCGGGCGGGACGGTGAGGTAGCCGAGCTCCTTGGCGATCGCCATGTTGCGCACCATCGACCGGCCGACGTAGGCGACCTTCCGGTTGTGCGCCACGGCCGCGTCCAGGACCTGCTGGACCCGGTGCACGTGGGAGGCGAAGCAGGCGACGATGACCCGCTGCTGGGACTCCCGGAAGACCTGGTCGATGACCGGGGTGATCTTCCGCTCGCCGGGCGTGAAGCCGGGCGTCTCGGCGTTCGTGGAGTCGGTGAGGAAGAGATCGACGCCCTCCTCCCCCAGCCGCGCGAACGCGCGCAGGTCGGTGATCCGGCCGTCCAGCGGCAGCTGGTCCATCTTGAAGTCGCCGGTGTGCAGCACCATGCCGGCGCCGGTGCGGATGGCCACGGCCAGCGCGTCGGGGATCGAGTGGTTGACAGCGACGAACTCGAGCTCGAAGGGCCCGAACGTGAGCCGGTCGCCCTCGCTCACCTTGTGGTGCACGGTCTGCTTGAGGCGGTGCTCGCGCAGCTTGCTGTCCAGCAGCGCCAGGGTCAGCTCGGAGCCGACCAGCGGGATGTCCTGGCGCTCGCGGAGCAGGTACGGCGTGGCGCCGATGTGGTCCTCGTGCCCGTGGGTCAGGACGAGCGCCTCGACGGCGTCGAGGCGGTCCCGGATCGAGCTCCAGTCGGGCAGGATCAGGTCGACGCCGGGGTGGTGGTCCTCGGGGAAGAGCACGCCGCAGTCGACGATCAGCAGCCGGCCGTCGTACTCGAAGACTGTCATGTTGCGACCGACGTCGCCCAGCCCGCCGAGCGGCGTGACCCGCAGCCCTCCCTTCGGCAGATCGGCCGGTGCGGAGAGCTCGGGGTGGGAGTGACTCAAGAGTGGTCCTTACTGCAGTAGCCCGGAAGCGGCGAGGACCGTGCGCAGCGCGGTCACCTCGTCCTCGTCCAGCTCCACCAGGGGGAGCGGACGGTCCGGTTGTCGAGGACGCCGAGGAGCTGGAGTGCTGCCTTGGCGGTGGTGGCTCCGTAGTTCGGGACGCCCATGACGGCCTCGATCGCGGGGAGCATCCTGGTGAAGATCTTCAGGGCGCCGGCGGGGTCGCCGGCGGTGTGGGCGTCGTGCATCGCGCGCAGGTCGTCGCCCACCACGTGACCGCACACGGAGACGAAGCCGGCGGCGCCGTGCGCCAGCCAGCCGAGGTTGGCGACGTCGTCGCCGGA
This sequence comes from Nocardioides pantholopis, assembly GCF_003710085.1. NCBI lineage: Bacteria > Bacillati > Actinomycetota > Actinomycetes > Propionibacteriales > Nocardioidaceae > Nocardioides > Nocardioides pantholopis. Next base: position 2,464,406 of record NZ_CP033324.1, read on the forward strand.
GTAGAGCGCGAACCCGAGCTGCATGATCCGCACGCCGCGGGCGAAGTCACCGACGGCGTCCTTGACCGCGACGACGGCATCCCAGTCCGCCATCTCCTGGTAGGTCTCCATGGCGACCTGGGTGGCGGTGCGGCCCGGGATGTCGTAGAGCATCACCGGCAGCTCGGCGGCGTCGACGACCTCGCGGAAGTGCCGCAGGATGCCGCGCTGGCCGGGCTTGCTGTAGTACGGCGTCACGAGCAGCACGCCGTCGGCGCCGTACTTCTTGGCCTGGCGGGCCAGGCCCACGGAGGTCCGGGTGTCGTTGGTGCCGACCCCGGCCACCAGCGGGATGCCGGGCCCGACGGCGTCGCGGACGGCGGCCAGGATCTCCCCGTCCTCGTCCGGCGTGGTGGTCGGCGACTCGCCGGTCGTGCCCGAGACGACGAGGCCGTCGTGCCCGTGGTCGACCAGGTGCCGCGCGATCCGGGCGGTGCCGTCGAGATCCAGCGAGCTGTCGGGATGGAAAGCCGTGGCCATCGCGGTCAGGACGGTACCGAACGGTGCAGCCGAGGTCATGAGTGCAGGTTATCGCCCCCGCACCCACACCGCCGATCTCGGGCGTGTCGTCCCAGCCCCCGGCCGCCGCCGGGCGCCCGAGCTCAGCGCGTGCTCGGTGCCGGTGCGGCCCTCATCGGCGGCGCGGCGCCGAAGGCCCGGCGGGTGATCCGCACCGTCCTGGACCTCGTCGGGACGACGTACGGCGAGACGGCCCGGACGTACATCGCGCCCTGCCGCACCCGACGTACCCGGATCGTCCACACGCCGTCGGGGCCGAAGCGCCGCGTCGAGCCGACGACCCGGAACCCCCGGGTGCCGGCGGCACGGAAGTGGACGCGGTAGGCGAGCCGCTCGATCATCATGTCTCCCCGGGCCCGGACGACCCGCTTCCGGCCCGGGGCCACGAAACGGCTGACACCCGCGACCCGGGGTCGGATGGTCCTGCCCACGACGCGGACCTGCGTCTCGACGGTGGTCTCGGCGCCGAGGCCGTCCACGACCGTGAAGCTCACCGGGTGGGCCCCGGGGACGTTGAAGGCCCCGGTGGTGCTGACCGCCACCTGCTGGACGCCGGTCGTGAGCGCGGGGGCGCCCGGCGCGGGCGCCAGCTCGAGAACCCTCCCCACGTCGCGATTCATCACGGAGGCGCGGCCGGACCAGGTGAAGGGGCCGGTGCCCTCGATCGCCACCGTGAGGACGACCGGCTCCGCCTCGCCCGACACGGCCCGGGCACGCACCCACGGGCTGTCGACGCTGACCGTGGGCGGCTGCTCCGCGTGCGCGACCGGCCCCGGCTGGATCGTGCCGATCAGCACGCCGACCAGGACCGCGAGGACCAGACGCCTCATCAACACCGTCTCCACCCCTGCGAACAGCCGGGCGGGCAGGCACCCCCGCCGCCGGACGCGAGAGCCCGGACGGCCAGCGCCCGACGAACCTAGGACCCGGCGGCCGCGGATGTGGCGGTTTGCCCGAAAGCGGGGCGCCACCTCATCCGGACCACCGGCGCGGGCCGCCTCAGACTCAGACCTGCGGCATGACCTCCGCGGCGACCAGGCGCAGGTGGTCGAGGTCGGCGAGGTCCAGGACCTGGAGGTAGACCCGCTCGGCGCCGAGCTCGGCGTACCGGCCGATCTTGTCGACGACCTCGGCCGGGGTGCCGGCCAGGCCGTTCTCGCGCAGCTCGGCCTTCTCCCGGCCGATGGCCGCCGCCCGCCGGTCGATGTCGGCCTCGTTCTCGCCCACGCACAGCACCAGCGCGTTGGACCAGGTCATGGTGCCGGGGTCGCGCCCGGCCTCCTCGCAGGCGGCGCGGACCCGGCCGAACTGGGTAGCGGTGGTCTCCTCGTCGACGAACGGCAGGTTGAACTCGTCGGCGTACGCCGCGGCGAGCGCGGGGGTGCGCCGCTTGCCGAGGCCGCCGATGAGCACGGGCGGACCGCCGCGGCGGCCGTCGGTCTGGGTGGGCTTGGGGAGCCCGGGCGAGTCGACGACCCGGTAGTGCTCGCCCTCGTGGGTGAAGCCGCCCGGGGTGGACCACAGTCCGGTGACGATCGCGAGCTGCTCCTCGAACCGGTCGAAGCGCTCCCGGGTCGGCGGGAACGGGATCGCGTACGCCGTGTGCTCGGCCTCGAACCAGCCGGCGCCGAGACCGAGCTCGACCCGGCCGCCGCTCATCTGGTCGACCTGAGCGACCTGGATGGCCAGCGGGCCGGGGTGCCGGAAGGTCGCGCTGGTCATCAGCGTGCCGAGCCGGATCGTGCTGGTCTCGCGGGCCAGGCCGGCCAGCGTGGTCCAGGCGTCGGTGGGCCCGGGCAGGCCGTCGCCGCCCATGGCGAGGTAGTGGTCGGAGCGGAAGAAGGCCCCGAAGCCCAGCTCCTCGGCCTCCAGCGCCACGGCCAGCAGGTCGTCGTAGGTTGCCCCCTGCTGGGGCTCGGTGAAGATGCGCAGCTCCATGCCCCCACCCTGCCAGCCGGTCGGCTGCGGCGCGGGGTCGGCCCCGGGCGTCAGGTCGCGCGGCGCTCGAGCCAGACCCGCTGGTAGCCCTCGTGCGGCTCGCGGCGGGTCTCGGTCCACTCGGCGGGGTCGTAGGCCGGGTAGAACGCGTCACCCTCGGGCTCGAGGTCGACCTCGCTGATCACCTGCTCGTCGGCGAGCGGCAGCGCCGCGGCGTACACCTCGCCGCCGCCGGCGACCATCACGTCGCCCGGCAGGGTCTCGGCCAGGGCCAGCGCCTCGTCGAGGTCGTGGGCGACGAGCACCCCCTCGGCCGTCCAGTCCGGCGAGCGGGTCAGCACGACTGTCGTGCGGCCGGGCAGCGGCCGGCCGATGCTCTCGTGGGTGGTGCGGCCCAGCAGCAGGGTGTTGCCCACTGTCAGCTCCTTGAAGAGCCGCTGCTCCCCCGGCAGCCGCCACGGGATGTCCGGGCCGTTGCCGATCACGCCGTTGCGGGCGACGGCGGCCACCAGCACGATCCGCTTGCCTGCGGGGGTCATACGGCGATCGGCGCCTTGATGCCGGGGTGCGGGTCGTAGCCCTCGACCCGGATGTGCTCGAGCTCGAAGGCGTCTAGCTCGGTGACGGAGGGGTCCAGGTGCAGCGTCGGCAGCGGGCGCGGGTCCCGGGTCAGCTGCAGCCGGGCCTGGTCGAGGTGGTTGAGGTAGAGGTGGGCGTCGCCGAAGGTGTGCACGAAGTCTCCCACCGCCAGTCCGGTGACCTGGGCGACCATGTGGGTGAGCAGCGCGTAGGAGGCGATGTTGAACGGGACGCCGAGGAACACGTCGGCGCTGCGCTGGTAGAGCTGGCAGCTGAGCCGGCCCGGCCCGTCGGGCTGCGGCGCGACGTAGAACTGGAACATCGTGTGGCACGGCGCGAGGGCCATGTCCGGGATGTCGGCGACGTTCCAGGCGCTGACGACGTGGCGTCGCGAGTCGGGGTTGGTGCGGATCTGCTCGACCACCTGGGCGATCTGGTCGACGTGGCGGCCGTCGGGGGTCGGCCAGGAGCGCCACTGGGCGCCGTAGACCGGCCCGAGGTCGCCGTGCTCGTCGGCCCACTCGTCCCAGATCGTGATGCCCCGCTCCTGGAGCCAGCGCACGTTGGTGTCGCCGCGCAGGAACCACAGCAGCTCGCCGAAGACCGAGCGGGTGTGCACCTTCTTCGTCGTGACCAGCGGGAACCCGGCCGCCAGGTCGAAGCGCAGCTGGTGGCCGAAGACCGAGCGGGTGCCGGTGCCGGTGCGGTCGGACTTCTCCACGCCGTCGTCGAGCACGCGTCGGACGAGGTCGAGGTAGGCCTGCACGGCACGCAGCCTAGCCCCCGGCACCCCCGTGCCCGCGGCGGTCAGAGCGCGACGGTGCCGAGGATCGTGGTGAGGGTGGCGCCGCCCACCCAGATCGAGCCGTCACCGTCGGTCTGCACGTGCACCCGGCCCCGTCGTCCCAGCGCGGTCCCCTGCGAGGCGACGTACGACGCGGGCAGCACCGAGCCGGCCAGCCACTGGCCGACCCCGGCGTTCAGGCTGCCGGTGACCGGGTCCTCGGGCATGCCGTAGCCCGGGCAGAACGCCCGCACCTCGACCGCCACCGCGCCGTCCGCTCCCCCGTCCCCGCCCCCGTCCGCGGCTCCGGCCCCGTCATAGCGGCCGACGACGCCGATCTTGAGGTCGCCGAACGCCGCGAAGTCCGGCTCCAGGGCCAGCACCGCATCGGCGTCGCGCAGCAGTACCCCGACCCAGCCGGGCCCGTTGTCGATCCACGCCGCGTCCAGCAGGTCCGACGGGTCGAGGCGGAGCACCCCGGCGATCCGCTCCCGGTCCGCGGCGTCGACCGGCCCCGACCGCCGCAGCGGCGGCGCCTGGAAGGACAGCACGTCGCCGCGCCGGAGCCGGACCAGCCCCGCACCGCACTCCTGGACGACGTCGGCGCCGGCCGGGACGCCGCCCGCCTCCAGCCAGGCGTGCGCGCTGCCGAGCGTGGGGTGCCCGGCGAAGGGCAGCTCCCCGCCGGGCGTCCAGATCCGCAGCCGGTAGTCGGCGCCCGGCTCGGTGGGCGCCAGCAGGAACGTGGTCTCGGAGAGGTTCGTCCAGCGGGCGAAGGCGGCCATCGCCTCGTCGGGGATGCCGTCGGCGTCATGGACCACCGCGACCGGGTTGCCGAGCAGCGGCTCGGTGGAGAAGACGTCGACCTGGCGGAAGCTGCGCATGGGACGACGCTAGGTCACCGCGCGGACCGGGCGCCAGGACGGCCAGGCTGGGTCAGTGGGCCACCAGCGGCGACGGCCCGGAGCCGGCGACGGTGGCGTCGGTCCGGCACCGGCCGGTCAGCAGCTCGCAGGTCCGCAGGGTCACGGTGCCGGCCTCGGAGAGCCGCGCGTACCCCGCCTCCGGGCCCTCCCCACGGTCCACGGCCCGGGCCACCAGGTGCACCACGGTGCCGCCCGGCCCGAGCTCGGAGTCGAGCGAGATCTCGTCGGGTCCGATGCCGCTGTCGCGCTCCCGGCCGGCGCGGAGGTCGTGGACGGCGACCGCGCGCTCCAAGCCGGTGCGGGTGAGCAGGAACTCCCCGCCGAGCGAGAGCCGCGCCGTGTCGGCCGGGACGACCCGGCTCGACCCGTCCGGGCGGGTCACCTCCACGGTGTGGCCGTCGCGGCGGACCACCCAGGTGCCGGACCGGGTGTCCACGACGTCGTCGACCGGCTCCTCCGCGCCGGTGCGCCGGTGCAGCGCCGTGGTGCCTTCCGGTCCGCGCGCCACCAGCGTCGTCCCGTCCAGGGCCACCGGGACCCGGACCATCCCCGAGACCGTCGCTGTCGTGCGGCCGGTCCGGGCGTCGACGACCACCAGCTGGCGGCGCCGGGTGTCGGCCCAGGCGACCCGGTCGTCGACCGCCGAGGCCACCAGGTCGAGGTTGGGATAGGTCTGGCCGAGCTCCCGCCGGCGACCCGTCCCGTCGACGGACCACACCCGCCCGGCGAGGTCGCTGGCGACGACACCGTCGCCGGCCCGGACCAGGTCGCGCAGCGGGGGCATCTCGACCTCCACCTCGTCCAGGTGGAGCACGCCGTCGGCGTACCACGGGAGCGCCGCGGGGTTCTCCGCCGCCCGCACCTGCCCCTCGTCCGCGGGATCCGAGGACGAGGAGGGAACGGGCGTGCCGCTCGGGACCACCGCCCAGACCACCAGGCCCGCCGCCAGCACCGCGACGGCGCTGCCGGCGGCGGCCACCCGGCGGCGCCGCGTCACCGCCCCCGCGCGCGCGGACAGCCCGGCGAGCGGCGCCGGGGGCACCTCGACCGTCGCCGCCGCCTCCTGCACCAGGCCCGAGGACACCGACGTCCCGGGCCGGTCCGGGTCGCCGACGACCTCGGCCACCTGGTGCTCGGCCAGCCCGCCCACCGCGGCGAGCACGACCGCCGCGCGCGCCGCGGGATCCAGGGTGTCCAGCACCGCCTCGGCCTCGGCGCGCCGGGGGTCGTCATCCTCGGGGTCCTCGGGGTCCTCGGGACCGGGCAGGCCGACCCACCAGGCGGTACGCCGACGCCGCGCCCAGGCGGCGAGCAGCTCGGTGTGCACGGCGACCTCGACGTCGTCATCGCGGCAGATCCGCGCCCAGGGCCCGCGGCAGCGGGCGAGCGCGTCGGCGGCGATGTCCGGTGCGAGCGGATCGGGGCAGCCGAGCAGCGCCACCGTCCGGACCAGCTCCGGCCACCGGGCGGCCACGTAGGCGTCGAAGTCCTCGTCGGTCCGCATCCGTCCATTCTGCGCCCGCTGTCCACGGCGTACGCCGCGACGGCGCGGGCGCGAGGGGCGGCCTACGGGTGCAGCGACATCGGGCCGTAGATCTCGCGGTCGACGTCGAAGAGCGTCACCGCGTCGACGCCCTGCGCCGCCAGCTCCGACCAGGTCTCCCCCACCCACGACTCCGCGTCCGCCTGGGAGGCGAAGCGCTGTCCGGCGAGCTCACCGGAGATCGTCACCTCGGTGCCGGCACCGTCCTCGAGGCGCCACCACCACGGGTGCTCCGGGGGCGCCGGTCGGAAGGTCAGGGGCTGGTCGGGGACGCTCACGGGTCACACCTCTCGCACGGACGGGTCGACGAACGGGGGCTTGGTGACCGTGAAGATCTCACGCCGGCCGCGCACGTCGACACCGACCTCCGCGCCGTCCTCCACGAACGGCGGGAGCAGTGCCAGCCCGATGCCCTTGCGCAGGGTCGGCGAGAAGGTGCCCGAGGTGACCTCGCCGAGCGGCACGTCGGGGGTCAGCGACACGGTCATGTGCGGGCGCGGGATGCCGCGCCCGGTGGCGACCAGGCCGCGCAGGGAGCGCCGGGGGCCGGCCTCCTTCTCGGCCAGCATCGCCTCGCGGCCCCAGAACGACGGCTTCGACCAGCCGACCGCCCAGCCCAGGCGGGCCTGGACCGGCGTGACGTCGGGGGTGATGTCCTGCCCGTGCAGCGGATAGCCCATCTCGGTGCGCAGCGTGTCCCGGGCGCCGAGGCCGCAGGGGACAATGCCGTAGCGCTGACCGGCGTCGAGGATCGCGTCCCACAGCGGGACCGAGACGGCGTTCGGGGCGATCAGCTCGTAGCCGCGCTCGCCGGTGTAGCCGGTGCGGCACACCACGACCTGCTCGCCGCGGAAGGTGGCGGTCGCGAACGACATGTACTCGTGACCGACGGGGATCCCGAGGTCGGTGAGCACCTCGTCGGCCAGCGGCCCCTGGACCGCGAGCACGACGTGATCCTCGTGCTCGTCGGTGACCACGACTCCCGTCGGCGCCTGCTCCGTCAGCCGGCGCACGACCTCCGCCGCGTTCGCGGCGTTGGGGACCAGCAGCACCCGCAGGTCGTCGAACCAGTAGGCGATCAGGTCGTCGATGATCCCGCCGGTCGCGTCCTCGCAGCACAGCGTGTACTGCGCCTTGCCGGGCCGGATCCGGGCGAGGTCGTTGGTCAGCGTGGCGTTGACGTACGCCGCGGCGCCCGGACCGGTCACGGACGCCTTGCCGAGGTGGCTGACGTCGAAGATGCCGACCCCCTCGCGCACCGCGGCGTGCTCCTTGACGATGCCGGTGGAGTACTCCAGCGGCATCGTCCAGCCACCGAACTCGGCGAACTTGGCGCCGAGCGCGACGTGCCGCTCGTGCAGGGGTGAGGTCAACAGGGAGGACCGCTCGGGCATGACGGTCAACCTACCGGTCCCCGGGCCGCGGGCTAGCCTGCTCGGGTGACCTCGTACAGCCTGCGCAACGCCAGCCCCGCCAAGACCCGCAGCGACGCCGTCGTGGTCGGGGTCGTGCAGACCACCGACGGCGCCGAGCTCGCGCCCGGCGCGGAGGAGGTCGCCAAGGCCTACGGCCGCAAGCTGCGCCCGCTGCTGGCGACCCTCGGCGTGACCGGCAAGCCGGGCGAGGCTACCCGGATCCCGACCTCCGGGGCGATCGCCTCGCCGCTGCTGGTCCTGGTCGGCATCGGCCCCGAGGTCAGCCCCGCGACCGTGCGCCGGGCCGCCGGCGCCGCGGCCCGGTCGGTGCCGAACGCCGCCTCGGTGGCGCTCGCGCTGCCCGCCGACACCCCGGCGCTCGTGCGGGCGACGACCGAGGGCTGGGCGCTCGGCGGCTACACGTTCACGACGTACAAGAAGGGCTCCGGCGACAGCGCCCCCGGCGAGGTGGCGGTGCTCAGCCCGGCCGCGCGGCGTTCGGGCATGGCGGAGGCCTTCGAGCAGGCACAGATCGTCGCCGCGGCGGTGCGCACCACCCGGGACTGGGTGAACACGCCGGCCGCCGACCTGACCCCGCCGCTCTTCGCGGACGCGGTCGTCGCCGCGGCCAAGGACCTGGGGAAGGGCCGTGGCGCCCCCAAGGTCAAGGTCACCGTGCACGACGAGGTGGCGCTCGCCGAGCTCGGCTGCGGCGGCATCCTCGGCGTCGGCGGCGGGTCGGCCGCCCCGCCGCGCCTGGTCGAGCTCAGCTACGCCCCGCGGGGCGCCAAGGTCCACGTCGCGCTGGTCGGCAAGGGCATCACCTACGACTCGGGCGGGCTGACCATCAAGCCCGCCGCCAGCATGAAGGACATGAAGGAGGACATGGCCGGCGCGGCGGCGGTGGTGCAGGCGACGTTCGCGATCGCCGCGCTCGGGCTGCCGGTGAAGGTCAGCACCTTCGCCCCGATGGCCGAGAACATGGTCTCCGGGTCCGCGATGCGGCCCGGCGACGTGCTCACGACGTACTCCGGCACCACGGTCGAGGTCCTCAACACCGACGCCGAGGGCCGCCTGGTGCTGGCCGACGCGCTGACCCGGGCGACCGAGGTCAAGCCCGACGTCATCGTCGACGTGGCGACGCTGACCGGTCACATGGTCGTCGCGCTGGGCGACCGGATCGCGGGGGTGATGGGCAGCACCGAGGTCGTCGAGCAGGTCCTCGCCGCCTCCCGCACCGCCGGCGAGGAGCACTGGCCGATGCCGATCCCCGAGATCATGGACGAGCGCATCCACAGCAGCCGGATCGCGGACCTGGCCCAGCACGACTGGATCCGCTGGGGCGGCGGGCTGTTCGCGGGCGCGTTCCTGCGCGAGTTCACGGCCGGCCTGCCCTGGGCGCACGTGGACATCGCCGGACCGGGCTACAACACCGGCGGACCGCACGGCCACGTCACCGCGGGCGGCACCGGCTTCTCGGTGGCCACCCTGGTCGACTGGGCGCGGGCCGTCTCCGCCGAGGCCTGATGAGGACCCCCACCTTCGCCTTCACGCGCCTCCACCACGTCCAGCTCGCCATCCCGCCGGGCGGCGAGGAGGCGTGCCGGTCGTTCTGGGGCGGGGTGCTGGGGATGGACGAGCTCGAGAAGCCGCCGGCGCTGGCCGCGCGCGGAGGGTGCTGGTTCCGGGGCGGCGGCGTCGAGGTCCACCTGGGCGTGGAGCAGGACTTCACCCCGGCCCGCAAGGCGCACCCGGGGATCCTGGTGAGCGACCTGCGCGGGCTGGCGGACACGTTCGCCGCGGCCGGGGTGGAGGTGACGTGGGACGGGGAGTTCCCCGGTCACGACCGCTTCTACGCGGCGGACCCGTTCGGGAACCGGCTGGAGTTCCTGGAGCCGCGGAGCTGACGGGCTCAGCCGTCCTGGCGGCGCTCCTGCTCCTTGTGGCGCCGGTTCCAGTCCCGCATCCGCTGCGGGATGCCGACCACGGCGGCGTCGTAGGACGGCACCTGGTAGTTGTTGCAGAACTGGTGGGCCCACTCCACCGACGGGACCCGGCGCCGGGTCCACTCCCCGTCGTGCGCGACGAGCAGCAGCGTCACGTCGCTGACCGCTGTACGTGGCTCGACGAACCCCTCCACCCCGCGCCGCGCCGTCACCCACGCGTGCAGGTGCTGCTCGTCGACCCGGTCCGCGGCCCGGACCCGGGTGGAGCCGGTGCGCGCGCCGCCGCGGGCCGGCTTGCTGGTGCGCCCGGAGGAGCCGCGTCGGAACCGGTCGATCAAACCCATGGCGTCAGTGTGCCGCGTCGCCGGTGATTCGGCCCGCCGTTCCGCCGATCCGGGCACCGTGTCGCCGCAGCACCCGGTGTCGGCCGGATCACGCCGAAGGTGCAAGGATGGGCGCGGTTCCCCAGGCTCACGGCACGGCTCACGGAAGGACGACGGTGGCCGACACCTCCTTCGACGTACTCATCCTCGGCGCAGGCTCGGGCGGGTATGCCTGCGCTCTGCGCGCGGCCCAGCTCGGGCTCACCGTGGGGATCGTCGAGAAGGACAAGGTCGGCGGCACCTGCCTGCATGTCGGGTGCGTGCCGACCAAGGCGCTGCTGCATGCCGCTGAGGTCGCCGACTCGGCCCGTGACTCCGAGCAGTTCGGGGTAAAGGCCAGCCTGGAGGGGATCGACATGGCTGGCGTGAACGCCTACAAGGACGGCGTGGTGACCAGGCTCTTCAAGGGCCTCACCGGGCTGGTCCGCTCGCGCGGGATCACCCTCATCGAGGGCGAGGGCCGGCTGACCGGTCCCGCCGAGATCAGCGTCGACGGCACGGCGTACACCGGTCGGCACGTGGTGCTCGCCTCCGGCTCCTACTCCCGCACCCTCCCCGGCCTCGAGGTCGACGGCGAGCGGGTGCTCACCTCCGAGCACGCGCTGCGCCTGGACCGCGTCCCGGCCTCGGTGGTGGTGCTCGGAGGCGGCGTGATCGGCTGCGAGTTCGCCAGCGTGTGGCGCAGCTTCGGCGCCGAGGTCACGATCGTCGAGGCGCTCCCCCGGCTGGTGGCCGGCGAGGACGAGGCGTCGTCGAAGGCCCTCGAGCGCGCCTTCCGCAAGCGGGGCATCGCCCTGCGCACCGGCACCCGCTTCGAAAGCGTCAAGGACACCGGTTCCGGCGTCGCCGTCACGGTCGAGGGCGGCGAGGTGATCGAGGCCGAGCTGATGCTGGTCGCGGTGGGCCGCGGCCCCCGCACCGAGGGACTCGGCTACGAGGAGCAGGGCATCGCGACCGAGCGCGGGTTCGTCACCGCCGACGAGCGCTGCCGCACCAGCGTCGAGGGCGTGTACGCCGTCGGCGACATCGTCGCGGGCCTGCAGGTGGCGCACCGCGGCTTCGCGCAGGGGATCTTCGTCGCCGAGGACATCGCGGGCCTCGACCCGCGTCCGGTCGACGAGTCCGCGATCCCCCGCGTCACCTACTCCCACCCCGAGATCGCCTCGGTGGGCCTCGACGAGGCCACCGCAGCGCGGACCTGGGGTGCCGAGGGCATCGAGTCCCTCACCTACGACCTGGGCGGCAACGGCAAGAGCCAGATCCTCAAGACCCAGGGGTTCGTGAAGCTGGTCCGCCGCAAGGACGGCCCGGTCGTCGGAGTCCACCTGGTGGGAGACCGGGTCGGCGAGCTCATCGGCGAGGCCCAGCTCATCTACGCATGGGAGGGGTACCCCGAGGACGTGGCGCCGCTCATCCATGCCCACCCCACCCAGAACGAAGCACTGGGCGAGGCTCACCTGGCTCTCGCCGGCAAGCCCCTGCACGCCCACGCTTGACCAACATCATCGATCAGATCGCGAGCGAAGGAACTCCATTGGCCACCGAAGTCAACCTCCCGGCACTCGGGGAGTCCGTCACCGAAGGCACCGTCACCCGCTGGCTCAAGCAGGTCGGCGACACGATCGCCGTCGACGAGCCGCTGCTGGAGGTCTCCACCGACAAGGTCGACACGGAGATCCCCTCGCCGGTCGCCGGCACCCTGCTGGAGATCAAGGCGAACGAGGACGACACCGTCGAGGTAGGCGCGGTGCTCGCGGTGATCGGCGACGAGGGCGAGTCCTCCGGGGACTCCTCCGGCGAGGCCTCGGCTGAGCCCGAGCCGGAGCCCGAGGCCCCCGCCGAGGAGAAGGCCGAGGAGCCCGAGGCGGCCGCCGAGCCGGCCCCGGCCGCCGAGGAGGTCGAGAAGCCCGCCGCCGAGACCAAGCCGACAAGCGGCTCCGGCACCGCCGTCACGCTCCCCGCGCTGGGCGAGTCCGTCACCGAGGGCACGGTCACCCGCTGGCTGAAGTCGGTCGGCGACGAGGTCGCCGTCGACGAGCCGCTGCTGGAGGTCTCCACCGACAAGGTCGACACCGAGATCCCCTCGCCGGTCGCCGGCACCCTGCTGGAGATCAAGGCCGAGGAGGACGAGACCGTCGAGGTCGGCGCCGAGCTGGCCATCATCGGCGACGCCGACGCCGCGCCGGCCGAGAAGCCGGCCGAGCCGGAGCCCGAGCCCGAGCCCGAGCCGGAGCCCGAGCCGGAGCCGGAGCCGGAGCCCGAGTCGAAGCCCGAGTCGAAGCCCGAGTCGAAGCCCGAGCCTGCTGCCCCGGCCGCCAAGGCGGAGCCGAAGCCCGAGCCGAAGTCGGAGCCCGCGCCGCAGGCCGCGTCCGAGCCCGCCGGTGAGGGCCACGGCTACGTCACGCCGCTGGTGCGCAAGCTGGCCCAGCAGAACGGCGTCGACCTGTCCTCGGTGACCGGCACCGGCGTCGGTGGCCGGATCCGCAAGCAGGACGTCCTCGAGGCCGCCCAGGCGCAGAAGGCCCCGGCCGCTGCACCCGCCGCCGCGCCGTCCGGCCAGTCGGCCCCCGCCGCCCCGTCGGTCAGCCCGTCGCCGCTGCGGGGCACGACCGAGAAGGTCACCCGGCTGCGCAAGATCATCGCCGAGCGGATGACGACCTCGCTGCACACGTCGGCCCAGCTGACCCAGGTCGTCGAGGTCGACGTCACGAACGTCGCCCGGCTGCGCGACCAGGTCAAGGGCGACTTCCTTGCCCGGGAGGGCGTGAAGCTCTCGTACCTGCCGTTCTTCGCCAAGGCGGCGGTCGACGCGCTCAAGCAGCACCCGAAGCTCAACGCGACGCTCGACACCGAGGCCGGCGAGATCACCTACTACGACCGCGAGAACGTCGCGTTCGCGGTGGACACCGAGAAGGGCCTGCTGACCCCGGTCGTCAAGGACGCCGGCGACCTGTCGATCGCCGGGCTGGCCAAGAAGATCGCGGACGTCGCCGAGCGGACCCGCACCAACAAGATCGGCCCCGACGAGCTCGGCGGCGGCACCTTCACGATCACCAACCTCGGCAGCGTCGGTGCGCTCTGGGACACCCCGATCATCAACCAGCCCCAGGTCGCGATCCTCGGCCCGGGCACTGTCGTCAAGCGCCCGGTCGTCATCGACGACCCGAACCTCGGCGAGACGATCGCGGTGCGCCACATGGTCTACCTCGCGCTGACCTACGACCACCGGATCGTGGACGGCGCGGACGCCGGCCGCTTCCTGCAGGACGTCAAGAAGCGCCTGGAGGCCGGCGTCTTCGACGTCTGAGCCAGCGCCACCAGGTCGGCGCCACCCCGGGACTCGTCCGGGGGTGGCGCCGATCTGCGTTCGGGGCGCTCCCGCCCCCCAGGCAGCCGGGTCGGTGACAGGCTGAGCCCATGCACGTCGTCATCGCCGGCGCGTCCGGCTTCCTGGGCACCTCGCTGACCGAGGAGCTGGTGCGCCGCGGGCACCGGGTCACCGCCCTGGTCCGCCGCGCGGCCGCCGGCCCGGCCGAGTCCTCCTGGGACCCGGCGGCGGGGCGCTACGACCGGGACGTCGTGGAGTCCGCGGACGCCGTGGTGAACCTGGCCGGGTCGCCGACCCTCGGCAACCCGCACTCCGCGGCGTGGGCCCGCACCCTGCGGGAGAGCCGGGTGCGCAGCACCGACGTCCTGGCCGGGGCCGTGGCGCAGTCCGCTCGCCGACCGGCGCTCCTGGCCGGCAACGGCATCTCCTGGTACGGCGACCACGGCGCGGCCGAGCTCACCGAGCACTCCGACAGCCGGGGCCACGCCCTGCTGACCCGGGTCACCCGGGAGTGGCAGGCCGCCACCCTGCCGGCGGTCGAGGCCGGCGCCCGGGTCTGCGTGCTGCGCACCGCGCCGGTGCAGGACCAGCGCAGCGCCCCGCTCCGCCAGCTCCGGACCCTGTTCCGCGCCGGACTCGGCGGCCGGCTCGGCAGCGGTCGCCAGCACATGGCGATGATCTCGCTGCGCGACTGGGTGGGCGCGGTGGCGCACCTCGTCGAGGACGACTCCGTCTCCGGCCCGGTCAACCTGTGCTGCTCGCGGACCCCCACGAACGCCGAGTTCACCGAGGCCCTGGCCCGTCGGCTGGGCCGGCGGGCGCCGTTCGCGGTCCCGGCGCCGCTGCTCCGGCTCGCCGCCGGCCCGATGGCGCCGGAGCTCCTCGGCAGCCTCAACGTCCGGCCGGCCGCCCTCGAGGCGAGCGGGTACGTCGTGCGCGATCCCGACGTCACCGCGGTGCTGGCCAGCGCGCTGTCCAGCTGACGCGGTTGACCCGGTTGACCCGGGGGCCGGGCGGGTCCGCGTCCCGGGCGTGTGGGAGAACTGTCCCCATGTCGTCCGAGCCGTCCCCCGAGCCGTCCGCAGACCAGTCCTCCGGGGTCCTCACGATCCGCCGCTCCGACGGCAGCGCCTTCCAGGTCACGGTCCGGGTCGCTCAGCCGGGCGCCCCCGCGGTGCTCGTGGTGCCGGCGATGGGCCTGGGCTCGCGCTACTACCTGCGCCTGCTCGACGCGCTCGCCGAGGCCGGCTGCACCGGCGCGGTCACCGAGCTGCGCGGCCACGAGGAGGGTGGCCAGCCGGCCGGCCGCCCTCCTCGCGGTCGGGACTTCGGCTACGCGGAGCTCGTCGACGACCTCGACCTGGCCCTCGCGGCGCTGGCGGCGCACCTGCCGCAGGCGCCGCTGCACCTGCTCGGGCACAGCCTCGGCGGCCAGGTCGCGGCGCTGCTCGCCGCCCGGGCGCCCGAGCGGCTGGCGGGACTGGTCCTGGTCGCCGCCGGGACGCCGTACTGGCGGCACTGGTCGCCGCGGATGCTGGTGATGACCCAGACCGTCGGCGTGATCTCCCGGGTGCTCGGCCACTTCCCGGGCGAGCGGTTCCGCTTCGCCGGGCGGGAGGCCCGCACCCAGATGGTCGACTGGGCCCGGCTGGCCCGCACCGGCCGGTTCCTGTACGGCACGCCGCGCCGCGACCACGGCGCGGCCATGGCGAGCACCGCGCTGCCGGTGCTGGCGGTCTCGCTGGAGGGCGACTCCCTCGCGCCGCGTGGCTCGGTCGACGACCTCGCCGGCCGGTTCCCGCCGGCCTGCGTCGAGCGGGTCCACCTCGACCCGGAGGCGCAGGGGTTCCCGGAGGCCGACCACCTGCGCTGGGCCCGGCAGCCCGGGCTGGTGCTGCCGGTGCTGACCGGCTGGCTCACCCGAGCGGGCGCACCGACGCCACCCGCCACTCCCCCGCCACCACCCGCAGGTTGATCCGGCGGCGCGTGGGACGGTCGCTCGGCAGGTCCACCCGGACCCCGTCGCCCACCGCCTCCCCGCCGCCGACCCGGTCGGTCACGTCCAGCACCAGCCGGGTCGGCCCCTGCTCGACCACCGCCAGGTCCAGCAGCTGCGTTGCGAGACCGTCCACCCGCAGCCCGCGCGCCGACCAGCGCTCCAGCATCGCGGCGTCCCGGCGGCCGGCGACCGAGCCCGCGGCGTAGAGCCGGCCCAGGGCCCGGGCGTCCCCGTGCGCCCACGCGTCCGCGCGCCGCAGGTCCCAGGTGGCGAGCACCGTGCGGGCCTGGCGCTCGGCCCCGGAGTCGGCGACCGCGGCGGCGCGCGCCGACGCGGGTGGTACGGCGGGGACGGCTCGCTCGGCGTCTCGAAGCCCGGGCAGCAGCACGCCGGCGCCCACGGCGAGCGCCGTCGTGACGATGGCGGCCAGCAGGCCGGTCGCGGCTCGGTGCACGGTCCCTGCCTACCGCGATCCGCACCGCCGCGTCGGTACTCCTCCACAGGCACCCCGCCCCTGGCAGACTGAGCCCGTGCTGAGCCGGCGATCGGTCCTCGCAGGCGGGGCCGCCGCGGCCCTGGCCGGGCTGGCCGGGGCGGCCGGGGTCCACCAGGGCGTGCTGCCGGGCCGGCCGTGGGTCCAGGAGCGCCTGGGGCTCAACGGCGAGGACGGCGTCGTCCCCGACGTCGCCCCCGGCCCGGTGGAGCGCGGGTCGTTCGTCTCGCGGCGTCGCGGTCCGACCGGCTGGGCGGTGGTCCGGCCCGCCGGCGCCGCGGCGACCCCGGCGGTACTGCCGCTCGTGGTCGCCCTGCACGGGCTCGGCGCCGACCACGCCACGCTGCTCGGCCCGGCCTTCGGGCTCCCGGAGTTCCTCACCGACCACGTCGCCCGGGGCGGGGCACCGTTCGCGGTCGCGGCGGCCGACGGCGGGCGCAGCTACTGGCATCCCCGGCCCGACGGCGAGGACGCCGGCGCGATGGTGACCGAGGAGCTGCTCCCGCTGCTGGCCGAGCGTGGCCTGCCCACGGACCGGATCGGCCTGCTCGGCTGGTCGATGGGCGGGTACGGCGCGCTGCGCCTCGGCGGCCTGCTCGGCGCGGACCGGGTCGCGGGCATCGCCGCGGTCAGCCCGGCGCTGTGGACCGACCCCGACGACGCCTCCCCGGCCGGGTTCGCGGACGCGGCGGAGTACTCGGCGTACTCGGTGATGGACCGGCACCACGAGCTGGCCGACATCCCGGTCCGGCTGGACTGCGGCACCGGCGACCCGTTCCACCGCGCTGCCAAGGAGTACGCCGAGGGGTTCCCCGCCGACGCCGGGGTCAGGGCGGTCTTCGAGGCGGGCGGCCACGACACCGGCTACTGGCGCCGGATGCTGCCGGCCCAGCTCACCTTCCTCGGGCGTAGTCTCCAGACGTGAGTGAGCTGAGGTTCGACGAGGCCGGGCTGGGCGCCGACGCCATCGAGTACCTCGCCGCCTGGGAGCTGCAGCGCGACGTGCACGCCCGGGTCAGCGAGGGCACCCAGCCGGCCACGGTGCTGCTGCTGGAGCACCCGCCGGTCTTCACCGCCGGCAAGCGCACCGACCCCCACGAGCGCCCCGCCGACCCCGGGGGCGCCCCGGTCATCGACGTCGACCGCGGCGGCAAGATCACCTTCCACGGACCGGGCCAGCTGGTCGGCTACCCGATCGTCCGGCTCCCCGACCACGTCAAGGTCGTCGACTACGTGCGCCGCGTCGAGGAGGCGCTGATCGCGACCTGCGCGGACCTCGGCGTCGTCACCGCCCGGGTCCCCGGCCGCAGCGGCGTCTGGTTGCGGGCCGACGACCGCGGCCCGGAGCGCAAGATCGCTGCGATCGGGATCCGGGTCAGCCGGGGCGTGACCATGCACGGCTTCAGCCTCAACTGCGACGTCGACCTGGACTGGTACGCCCGCTTCGTGCCGTGCGGCATCGCCGACGCCGGGGTCACCTCGCTCTCGCGCGAGCTGGGCCGCGACGTGCCGGTCACCGAGGTGCTGCCCGCGGTCCGCCGGCACCTGAGCGACCTGCTGGCCTGGGCGCCGTACACGCCGACGCCCGACTACGAGCCGCGCCCCGAGCCCGGCCGGACCCCGCGCATCGAGCTGCTCACCCCCTGACTGGACCAGTCCCCCGCCAGAGCGCGTCTCGTGCCCCGGGCGGACGCCGGCTGGTTTGATCACGTCCGACCCTCCCCGGGCGGACGAGAGGCAGCGCGTGAGCAGTCTGGTGATCGAGACGCGCGGCCTGCGCAAGGAGTTCCGCAACCGCCGGGGCCGCCACGTCGCCGTCCAGGGTCTCGACCTGGCGGTGCCCGCCGGCGGGGTGCACGGCTTCCTGGGCCCCAACGGGTCGGGCAAGACCACGACGATCCGGATGCTGCTCGGCCTGGCCCGGGCCACCAGCGGGTCGATGCGGCTGCTCGGCGAGCCGGTCCCCGACCTGCTGCCGGCTGTCTCCGACCGGGTCGGCGCGGTCGTGGAGTCCCCGAAGTTCTCCCCCAACCTCACCGGCCGGCAGAACCTGCTGCTGCTCTCCCGCTCGATCGGCGTGCCCGACGCCCGGGTGGAGGCTGCTGTCGAGACGGTGGGGCTCTCCGGCCGCGAGGAGGACCGGTACAAGGGCTACAGCCTCGGCATGAAGCAGCGCCTGGCCATCGCCGCGACGCTGCTCAAGGAGCCGGAGCTGCTGATCCTCGACGAGCCGACCAACGGCCTGGACCCGGCCGGCATCCGCGAGATCCGCGACACGATCCGCGACCTCGGCGCCGCCGGGGTGACCGTGCTGCTGAGCTCGCACATCCTCGCGGAGGTCCAGCAGGTCTGCACGTCGGCGACGATCATCGGCAACGGCCGGCTGCTGGCGTCGGGGACCGTCGAGGAGCTGCTCGGCACCGGTACGGCGTACCGCGTGGCCGTGCCGGACCCCGCCGCCGCGGCCCGGGTCCTGGCCGCCGCCGGGCTGGCGGTCGCCCCCGAGCCCGGCGGGACGCTCCGCGTTGAGGCCGCGGACCCGGCGCAGATCACCCGGACGCTCGCGGAGGCAGGGATCTGGCTGACCGAGCTCGCCCACCTGCGCCCGGACCTGGAGACGTTCTTCCTCGACCTCACCGCCGCCGACGCGCTCGGCCGCGACGAGCTGGAGGCGGCCCGATGATCCGCCTGCTCCGCGTCGAGCTGACCCGGCTGCGCTGGCGGCGCGCCGTGGTGCTGCTGGTCCTGGCCGCCGTGGTGGTGCCGCTGCTGATCGCGGCGGTCACCGCGTGGGACACGCGACCCCTTTCCGAGGCCGACCTGGCGAGCGCCCAGCAGCAGCTCGAGCGCGACACCGAGACGGCGCGGGCCGAGGTCGAGGACTGCGTGGCGGCCCCGGAGGACTGGGGCATGTCTGCCGACGGCCCGGCGCTGCGGCAGGAGTGCGAGGAGATGATGCTCCCCCAGCTGGACTGGTACGCCGTCCGCCAGGAGCTCGACCTCCGCACCCAGCTCGACGAGACAGTGGTGGCGGTCGTGATGGTGGTTGCGCTGCTGATGATGCTGGTCGGCGCCACCTTCGCCGGCCACGACTGGACCAGCGGGTCGATGAGCAACCAGCTGCTCGTCCAGCCGCGGCGCGGCCGGGTCTGGGCCGCGAAGGCGATCGCGGTGACCGCGACCGCCGCGCTGGTCGGGGCGGTCGTGGGCGCGGCGTACTGGACCTTCCTGTACGGCCTGGCCAGGTGGCGCGACCTGCCCGTCTCCGGCGCGGTGGTGGGCGACGGCTACGAGCAGGTGCTGCGCGGTGCGGTCGTCGTCGCGGGCGCCGCGCTGGCCGGATACCTGCTCACGATGCTCTTTCGCAGCACGATCGCGACGCTCGGCGTCCTGATCGGCGTCGCCCTCCTCGGCGGCATGCTGATCGCCCTGCTCGGCATCCCCACCCCCGAGCAGTGGCAGCCGGGGGCCAACCTCGCAGCGATCGTGCGCAACGGCACTGAGGTGTACGTCGAGGTCCCCGAGTCCTGCTACTCCGGGAACCCCGGGACCGGGCCGGGGATCGCGCCCGGCTGCGACGACATCCGGGACCTCAGCGCGGCCCGCGGGTTGACGTACTACGGCGTGCTGGCGCTCGCCACGGCCGCCCTCTCGCTGGCCTCGTTCCGCCGGCGCGACGTGCCGTAGCGGGCCGTGGGTCACGGCGTACAGTTGCTTCACGTGACCCAGGCTCCCGCTCCCGAAGGCCGCAAGCTCCTCCGACTCGAGGTCCGCAACGCGGAGACGCCGATCGAGCGCAAGCCGGAGTGGATCAAGACCCGGGCCAAGATGGGCCCGGAGTACAAGGAGCTCATGGGGCTGGTGAAGTCCGAGGGACTCCACACCGTGTGCCAGGAAGCCGGCTGTCCCAACATCTTCGAGTGCTGGGAGGACCGCGAGGCCACCTTCCTCATCGGCGGCGACCAGTGCACGCGGCGCTGCGACTTCTGCCAGATCGACACCGGCAAGCCCCAGCCCCTCGACCGCGACGAGCCCCGCCGGGTCGCGGAGTCGGTGCAGAAGATGGAGCTGCGCTACGCCACCATCACCGGCGTCGCCCGCGACGACCTCCCCGACGGCGGCGCCTGGCTGTACGCCGAGACCGTCCGCGCCATCCACGAGCTCAACCCCGGCACCGGTGTCGAGAACCTGATCCCCGACTTCAACGGCAAGCCCGACCTGCTGACCGAGGTCTTCGAGTCCCGCCCCGAGGTCCTGGCCCACAACGTCGAGACAGTCCCGCGGATCTTCAAGCGGATCCGTCCGGCGTTCCGCTACGAGCGCTCCCTCGACGTCATCACCCAGGCCCGCGAGTTCGGCCTGGTCACGAAGTCCAACCTCATCCTCGGCATGGGCGAGACCCGCGAGGAGGTCACCCAGGCCCTCAAGGACCTGCACGCCGCCGGCTGCGAGCTGATCACGATCACCCAGTACCTGCGGCCCTCGGTGCGCCACCACCCCGTGGAGCGCTGGGTCAAGCCCGAGGAGTTCGTCGAGCTGCGCGACGAGGCCGACGAGATCGGCTTCTCCGGCGTGCTGTCCGGCCCCCTGGTCCGTTCGTCCTACCGCGCCGGACGGCTGTACCGTCAGGCCATGGACGCCCGTCAGGACGTCTCCGCCTGAGCCCGGACGGCTCGCGCCCGACCAGATAGGCAGCACGCACCGCGATGGCCAAGCAAGCCAAGCTCGACAAGAAGGCCGCCAAGGCGGCCCAGACCCCGGTGGACCCGGCGAAGATGTCGCGTCGTCGACAGCTCGTCGAGACCTACCGGATGACGAAGAAGACCGACCCGCGCATCGGGCTGTGGCTGCTCGGCGCGTTCCTGGTCTTCGGCGTCCTCGGCTTCGTGATCTTCAAGGTGCTGCCCGGGTCCGGCGTCATCGAGTGGATCCTCGCCGTGGTCGGCGGGCTGCTGTTCGGCACGCTCGCGGCGATGATCATCTTCGGGCGCCGCGCCCAGAACGCGGCGTACGGCCAGATGGAGGGCCAGCCGGGCGCCGCGGCCGCGGCGCTGCGGATGCTCAAGCGGGGCTGGATCACCGAGCCCGCGATCGCGTTCAACCGCCAGCAGGACGTCGTGCACCGAGTCGTCGGCCCGCCCGGCATCGTGCTGATCGGCGAGGGCAACCCGACCCGGGTCCGCCAGCTGCTGGCCTCCGAGCGCCGCAAGCACGAGCGGGTCGCCCGCGAGACGCCGGTCTTCGAGGTCGTGTGCGGCCGCGGCGAGGGCGAGGTCCCGCTGCCGAAGCTGGTGCGCCACGTCCAGAAGCTCGGCCGCAACATCAAGGGCGCCGAGCTCACCGACGTGCGGAACCGGCTCAAGGCCATGGACGCGAACCGCTCCGCCATCCCGCTGCCGAAGGGCCCGGTGCCGACCAGCATGAAGGGCATGCGCGGCAACATGCGGGGACGCTGACCCTCCCCCTCCCGGACACAGACACCGCGGAACCGCGGACACAGAGAAGGGGCCCGGCGAGCTGCTGCTCGCCGGGCCCCTTTCTCGTCCCCGGTCCGCGGGGCGGGGTGCGCTCAGGCGCCGCCGCCGGCCCCGCCCATCAGGTCGGCGAGCGACTGCTCGGTGACCTCGCCGGGGCCGGGCGCCTTGATGTCGACGTCGGTGCCCCACTCGTCGAAGCTCATCGACATCGAGCCGAGCGCGCCGCCCATGTCGTACTCCATGGCGCGGAACATGCCGTCCTCGTCGATGCGGATCTGGTACTCCATGCTCGGCGGCGCCTCCTGGAGCGCGAGGTCGAGCAGCTCCTTGTCCATCCCGCTCGCCTTCATCATCTCCTTGCTGTCGACGGAGACGGTGTAGGTGTCCATCTCCTCGCCGTCGACGTCCTCCGCGCCGTCGTACGTCGCGGCCGTGAGGCCCTTGGCGAAGGTGTCGATCTGGTCGCGCGGGTCCATCTGGCCGCCCATCGAGCCGAACGGGTTGTTCGGGTCGTTCAGGTCGATCTTGAGGAACTTGCCCTCGGCCACGCCGGGGATGGTCATGTACATGGTCTGTCCGACCATGCGCATCTCCATCTTCCCCTGGGCGCCCATCGACATCTCGACGTCCATCGCGGGCGGGGTCGTGGACAGGTCGACCTCGCCCTCGGCCTCGACGTTCTGGCCCTGGCTCTTCACGAGCATGGAGATCTCGGCCGTGGTGGCGCCCTCGAGCGCGGCGCTGTAGATCTCGACGAACTCGTCCTTGTCGAGCGGCTGCCCGGGCTCCAGGGCGGCGGTGGACTCCTCCGGACTCGGCTCGTCGGTCGGCTCCTCGGTGGGCTCCTCGACGCCGGACGGCTCGGAGTCCTCGCTGGACTTCGCGTTCTTGGCCAGGCTGGTCGAACCGCCCGAGGAGTCTCCGTCCTCGCCGCAGGCCGCCAGCGAGCCCAGGGCCAGGGGAATGAGGGCGGCGACGGCCGCGCTGCGGACGACGTGGGTGCGGCGGGACATGGGGAACGACCTTTCTGAGGGGATCTGGGGAGCGAACGCTGAGCGGGTCCTACCCATCATCAGCCCGTTCGACCCGTCAGGGCACGCCAGGTCTGGAGGTCTACGGTCGCGGAGCCCGCTGCCATGTCGTGCAGGCCGCGGCCGTCGGGGCGGAAGACGAGCGGAGGGATGACCAGGGCGATCAGCACCGAGCGCAGCAGCGCCTGGAGCAGTCCGATGGGCCGGGGGTCGCCGTCGACCCGGACGACCCGCAGGCGGGTGACCAGCTTGCCGAAGGAGCCGCCGGCCAGCGCGGTGAGCAGCGCCGACTCCACGACGTACACGCCGAGGACCGCGAACGGGGCGCTGGAGCCGGTCTCGAGGTACGCGTCGCGGCCGACCACGGCGATGACGACGAGGGTGGAGGCGACCCAGTCCACCATCAGGGCGAGGGCCCGACGGGCCCAGCTGGTCGTGGGAAGGGTCGGTTGGTTCACGCCTTCAGGCTAGGGCGAGGCACCATGGGAGGAGGGACCGGACCACCTGTTACATCCCCGAAACACAACGGGTACGGTCTGGAAACTGGCCGACGAGAGATTGGTCGGCATCGGCCGGAGCAGAGTCGCCCCGTGCCACCAGCTCCCACTCGAGACTGCGCGAACCCGGCAGTCAAGGAGGATGAATGTTCCAGAACAGCGACGAGCTGCTCAAGTACATCAAGGACGAGGGCGTCGAGATGATCGACGTCCGCTTCTGCGACCTGCCCGGCATCATGCAGCACTTCACCGTCCCGGTCTCCTCGTTCGACCAGTCGGTCTTCGATGACGGTCTCGGCTTCGACGGTTCCTCGATCCGCGGATTCCAGGCGATCAACGAGTCCGACATGTCGCTGTTCCCGGACCCGACGACGGCGTACCTCGACCCGTTCCGGACCAGCAAGACGCTCGTGGTGAACTTCTTCATCCACGACCCGATCACCGGCGAGGCCTACTCCCGCGACCCGCGCAACATCGCGCGCAAGGCGCTGGCCTACCTCGACACGACCGGCATCGCGGACACCGCGTTCTTCGCGCCCGAGGCGGAGTTCTACATCTTCGACTCGGTCCGCTACTCGACCGGCGTGAACGAGAGCTACTACCACATCGACTCGGTCGAGGGCTGGTGGAACTCCGGCAAGGAGGGCGACAACCTGGGCTACAAGACTCGCCTCAAGGGCGGGTACTTCCCGGTTGCGCCGTACGACCACTACACCGACCTGCGCGACGACATGGTCAAGCACCTCGAGGCCTCCGGCCTCCAGGTCGAGCGCGCCCACCACGAGGTCGGCACCGCCGGCCAGGCGGAGATCAACTACCGCTTCGACACGCTGCTCAAGGCAGCCGACGACGTGATGAAGTTCAAGTACATCATCAAGAACACCGCCTGGGAGGCCGGCAAGTCGGTCACCTTCATGCCGAAGCCGATCTTCGGCGACAACGGCTCGGGCATGCACGTGCACCAGTCGCTGTGGAAGAACGGCGAGCCGCTGTTCTACGACGAGACCGGCTACGGCGGGCTCTCGGACATGGCGCGCTGGTACATCGGCGGCATCCTCAAGCACGCGCCGTCGCTGCTGGCCTTCACCAACCCGACTGTGAACTCCTACCACCGCCTGGTGCCGGGCTTCGAGGCGCCGATCTCGCTGGTGTACTCCTCGCGCAACCGCTCCGCCTCGGTCCGGATCCCGATCACCGGGTCGAACCCGAAGGCCAAGCGCATCGAGACCCGGTTCCCCGACCCGTCGGCGAACCCGTACCTCGCGTTCTCGGCCCTGATGCTCGCCGGCGTGGACGGCATCAAGAACAAGATCGAGCCCGCCGCGCCGATTGACAAGGACATCTACGAGCTGCCGCCGGACGAGATGGCCGACATCGACCAGGTCCCCACGTCGCTCGGCGCCGTCCTCGACGCGCTCGAGGCCGACCACGAGTACCTGGTCCAGGGCAACGTCTTCACGCCCGACCTGATCGAGACCTGGATCGACTACAAGCGCACCCACGAGATCGCGCCCGTGCAGCTGCGGCCGCACCCGCACGAGTTCGAGCTGTACTACGACATCTGATCCTCGGTGGTCGAGCCGCCCGAGCCGCTAGGCGAGGGCGTGTCGAGACCCTGATCAGCAGAAACGCCGCCGAGCGACCCTGTGGTCGCTCGGCGGCGTTTGCCGTTGTTGGCCGCTCGTCAGTTACCAATCCGGTACAAGTTCGGGAGAGCCGTCGGCCGCCGCTCTCGGCCCTGGCGGTCTCGGCTCAACTCGATCGCCCAGATCATCGCCGTCGCAGTGCATGGGCCGGCAACCGACGCCGCGGAGCCTCGGCCAGCGTGCTACCAGATCGTTTCGGCCAACGCGATCGCTCCCGCGCGGTCGTCGGACTTAGGTGCCCCTAGACCAAACGTTCGTCAACGCCGCGGAGAAGGCTTGAGTACCCACGACGAAGCGCCACGCTCCCGTGGGCCACTCTCGAGGCTGACAAGAGTCCAGCGCAGGGCTCATCCTGACGACGCGTGAACGGTCGGCCCTCAATCGCGACTACGGGACTGCTGCGCGTCGAGATCGTCGGACGCGACGACGCCAGTGCCGAGGCGCTTCAGCGTCGGGGCTGAATCGTCGCCTTCGGGAGGACTGGCGCAGGCAGGGGGTCGCCGTCGTACCCGCTGACGACGCCGAACCGCCCAGCCGGGTCGGGCCCTCCGATGACCTCGGACTGCCACTCCTGACGGAAGGTGACGATCTCGTCGTGGCTACGGCCGACGAAGTTCCACCACATGACGATCTCCTCGCCCAGCGGCTCCCCGCCGATGAGCACCCCGCGTACGGCGGCGTGGCCCGCGCGGATGACGAGCTCTTCGGATCCCGGAGGGACGTAGCAGAGCTGTCCGACCCCGACCTCGATCCCGTTCAGCGCTGGCTCCCCCGTGTCGACGAGCAGACCGTGCTCGAAGGCCGGGTTCGCCGGGAGGCGGACCTCGCCGCCGGCAGGCAGGTCGATCTGCGCTGCTACTAGGGGACTGAACGTCGTCAGGGGGGCCGACTGTCCGAGGAGCTCACCGAGGAAGACGCGCACCGTGGCGGCACCGTGCGTGACCGGATGCGGCACCCAGTGCTCGAACAGCGGTTCCGTCCAGCGGTGTGCCTCAGGCAGAGCAACCCACAGCTGCACACCGCGCAGGCCTCGGGCGTCCTCGGTCGAGACCTCTGAGTGCTGGATGCCCCGCCCTGCGGTCATCAGGTTCACCTGGCCAGGAACGACGTAGGCCAGGTTGCCTAGGGAATCGCGGTGCTCGACCTTGCCGGCGTACAGCCAGCTGACGGTCTGCAGCCCGGTGTGCGGATGCGGACGTGTGTCCATGGTCCGCGCTGTGGATGCCGGTGTCGGACCGAAGGAGTCCGCGAAGCACCAGGCGCCGATGAGGCTGCGCGCGCGTTGCGGCAGCGTGCGCCGGACCAGCAACGCTCGCTGACCGCCCAACGGAACCTCACGCGGCTCGAGTAGCTCAGGACCAACGCCAGGCTCGGTCACGCTCACCGCTTCCTCAGGGTGCTGCTCGACGTTGCTCACGCTGACCTCTCCGTTCTCGTCGACGTCGAGCCGGAACCCGGCTCCTGGCTTCTGGGGTGGCCGAGGAACCCGCCGCGCGAAGACCGCACCGAGACGATCGGGATCGGCTGCCGCGAGCTCGGGGATGTACCCGCCGGCTCTCCGGAGACATCCGACTCGACATCTCCAAGCACCTCGGTCACGTAGTCAGCGATGACTGATCGCATCGATCCGCCTCCTTCATGCTCCACCTCGTGCAGCCCGTGTGACGAGGGCGAAGTCCGCGGGGGTCGGCCGGCGGAACACGCCGCCTCGAGCGGTGAACTCACTGCCATGGCCCTCCAGGTGCCGGGCGAACACTGGACACAACGGTACGACGGTGAGTTTCCTGCGGATGCTGTCGTCGAGCGCCTCGCGGACCAGCAACCCCGCCAGACCCCGCCCACCGAAGTCCTCGTCCACCTCGGTATGGAAGAAGATCCGCTCGTGGCCTGGCCCAGGAGGATCGACGAAGTCGGCTCGGCCAACG
The DNA here is from genome assembly GCF_003710085.1 of Nocardioides pantholopis. Classification (NCBI taxonomy): domain Bacteria; kingdom Bacillati; phylum Actinomycetota; class Actinomycetes; order Propionibacteriales; family Nocardioidaceae; genus Nocardioides; species Nocardioides pantholopis. Next base: position 2,490,874 of record NZ_CP033324.1, read on the forward strand.
GTTGATCCATCGTCGAGGCTCACTGTGTACGAACCGATGGGGCTGCCGATCTCGAGCTCGACCTTCACGGTCGCACCGGACTTGTCCGTCAGCGTCTTGCTCATGTGGTCGTCCTGTCTCAGGTTCTCTTCGCGCATGTCAGCCGGGGTGGCCATGGTGGTTCCTCTCATCTCCACGAGCCAGGTCCGGCTGGTCCGGTGCGGTCCCGCGCAGGCTGGTGGCGTGCCACCAGACTGGCGTTGAGCGGCCTGCCTTCGCGTCGGCGGAATCCCCGATGTCCTCGCCGACCATTCCGTCGTCAGGACCGGTCGGGTCTGGCAGGGTCGGGTTCGCATCGGTGAGACCCACCTAACTCGCCGCCAACCCAGAGAAGAGCGAACGCTGAGCCACCTCCTAGGCCGCCGCGCGGAGCGCGAGTCGATCGACCAGCTGCTCACGCAGGCACGAGCCGGGCGCTGCGGCGCTCTGGTGGTGCGGGGGGAAGCCGGCATCGGCAAGACGGCCCTCGTGGAGCAGGCCTGCGACACAGCGGCCTCGTCGGGCTTCCGGGTCGAGTCCGCGGTGGGGGTGGCGGCCGAGTCGCTGTTCGCGTTCGCGGGCCTGCACCAGCTGTGCGGTCCGCTTCTGAGTCGCCTCGATGCGCTGCCCGATCCGCAGCAGGCCGCCCTGGGCGTCGCCTTCGGGTCGCGATCCGGTCCCCCGCCCGATCGCTTCCTGGTCGGGTTGGCGACCCTCAGCTTGCTGGCCGAGGTCGCCGAGGAGCGGCCGCTGTTGTGTCTCGTCGACGATGCGCAATGGCTGGACGAAGCGTCCGCCAAGGTCCTGGCATTCGTGGCGCGACGGTTGTCGGCCGAGCGGGTTGCGCTGCTGTTCGCGCTGCGCGACTCCGGCGAAGCCGACAACTCCCCGTTCCCCGGGTTGCCCGAGCTGCGCCTCGAAGGGCTCGGCGAGGCCGATGCGCAGGGGCTGCTGGCTGCCGCCGTGCCCACGCGGCTCGATGACGCCGTACGGGACCGGATCGTCGCCGAGGCGCGCGGCAACCCCCTGGCCCTGCTCGAGCTGCCCCGCAGCACGCGAGCCGTGCACCTGGCCGGCGGGTTCGAGCCGCCCGACGCGCTGAGCGTCCCTCGCCGGGTCGAGGACGGCTTCCGACGCCGCTCCGCGAGCCTCCCCGCCGAGACCCAGCTGTTGCTGCTGGTCGCCGCAGCAGATGACCGGCGAGACCGCCCGCGCACACCTCGTCTACGGCGAGTGGCTACGCCGCGAGGGCCGTCGCCAAGACGCCCGGGAACAACTACGCACCGCCCACCAGCAACTGTCGGACATAGGTATGGAGGCGTTCGCCGAGCGCGCCGCCCGTGAGCTGCGCGCCACGGGTGAGCATCCCCGCAAGCGGACCGCCCAGCCGACCGACGGCCTCACCGCCCAAGAGCTGCACATCGCGCGACTGGTGGCCACCGGAGCGACCACCCGGGAGGTCGCTGCGCAACTGTTCCTGAGCCCCCGCACGATCGAGGCACACCTCCGCAGCATCTTCCGCAAGCTGGGCATCACCTCCCGCCGACAGCTCAGGGAGCTGCCGCCTTCCTGACAAGACAGGCAGACCACCCGAATTCGAGATCCCGGGACCTGCGAAGCTGGGGACTGCTGCACGGGTGACAGGTTGACGTGCCCCATGGATCGGGATCGTGCACGTCCCCTCTGACCTGCAGAGCCGTGCTCCCCCGCACCCGCACCGGCGGCCGCCGAGGCGCCGCCTACCCGCGCAGGTAGGCCAGCACCGCGGACACCCGGCGGTCGGAGCCGGCGTCGAGGCGCAGCTTGATGAAGATGTTGCCGACGTGCTTGCGCACGGCAGCCTCGCTGACGACGAGCTCCTGGGCGATGGACCCGTTGGTGCGGCCCTCGGCCATCAGCGCCAGCACCTCACGCTCGCGCTCGGTCAGGCGGGCGAGCGGGCCGTCGTCGCGGCGCCGGCCGAGCAGTTGCCGCACCACCTGCGGGTCGACCACCGTCTCGCCGGCAGCGACCCGGTCGAGGCTCTCAAGGAACTCGCGCACGTGCCCCACCCGGTCCTTGAGGAGGTAGCCGACCCCTCCGTGCGGCGCCGAGTCGAGGAGCTCCGGCACGTACGCCTCGGCGACGTACGCCGAGAGCACCATGACCGCGATCCCGGGATGTTCAGCACGGATGCGGGCGGCGGCGCGCAGCCCCTCGTCGGTGTGGGTGGGCGGCATCCGGATGTCGGTCACGACGACGTCGGGCAGCTCGCGGGCGACGTAGGCCAGCAGCGCCTCGGCATCCGAGACCGCCGCGACGACCTCGTGCCCTGCGCGCTCGAGAATGCCGACCAGCCCCTCGCGCAGCAGCGCGGCGTCCTCGGCCAGCACGACGCTCAGTTGCCTGCGCACGGCGCCTCCATCCGCACCTCGGTCGGCCCGCCGGTCGGGCTCGTCACCCGCAGGTCGCCGCCCAGGGCGTCGAGGCGTACGGCGAGGCCCGCCAGGCCGCTGCCGCTCGCGCGGTCGACGACCGCGCCACCTTGCCCGTCGTCGACGACCGCCAGGATGAAGCTGCCGGCACGCCGCCAGCCGTGCACCTGCGCGCGCCGGGCCCCGGAGTGCCGGGCGACGTTGGTGAGTGCCTCGCTGACGACGAAGTACGCCGCCGTCTCCACCGGCGCGGGCAGGCGCTCGTCGAGCCGGATCTCCACCGTCACCGGCACGAGGGAGCGGTCGGCGATCTCGTGCACCGCCGCGGCGAGCCCGTGGTCGGCAAGCACCCGTGGGTGGATGCCGCGCACCGTGGTGCGCAGCTCCTCGAGCGCCTCCTCGGCCTGGCGGTGCGCCTGTCGCACCAAGTTCAGGCCGGGGCCCTCGGGCACGTCGAGCTCCGCGCTGCCGAGTGTCATCGTCAGCGCCACGAGCCGCTGCTGCACGCCGTCGTGCAGGTCGCGCTCGATACGGCGCCGTTCGGTCTCGAACGCGTCGACCAGGTCGACGCGCGATCGACGCAGGTCGGCCACCGCCTGGGCCAGCTCGGCGTCGCGGGGGCTGAGCAGCTGGCGCGCGAGCGCTGCCTGGGCGACCGCGAGCACGCCCACGACGTACGCCGCCAGCGGGAGCGCCGGGACTGCGATCGCTGCGGCGAGCCATGCCTCGGGTCCCGGCTCGACCTCCCAGCCGAGCATCACGAACGTGTCGACGGTGGCGAGCAACGGGGCGAGGATCAGCGTCACGGACACGAAGACGGCCAGCACGACCAGGGCGTCGAGCGGCCACAGCACGACCGCGACCAGGAACGCGTATCCCACCTCCGGCCACGAGACCGGCAGTCGCCGGCCGGCACGGAGCCGCTCGCGCAGCGACATCCCGGACGCCGGTGCGCCCTGCACGAGCCGGAGCCGGGCCCGCTCGAGGACGCCCAGGACCCCAGCCAGCACGGGGATCCCGGCCAGCACGACCAGTCCGACGACCACGACGGCCGTGAGGGCCCCGACGAAGAGGATGCCCAGCAGGACGACCAGCATGACGATGCCGATCGGGACCGTCGTGAGGAGGTAGGCGAGCGCGCCCCACGGCCACCGGGACCCCAGGTAGCGCCAGGGGTGCGCGCGCAGGGCCGCCCACGCGTCCGGCGTCCGGGTCATGCCCCGACCCTAGGGGGCGACGAGACCACGCGGGGTAGCGTGCGCGCTACCCCAGGTGTCGCGCACAGGCCAGCGCTCCGAGGCGGGATCCGCCGTGGGATGGGGACATGACCACGACCCAGCTCGACACCGTCGCCGTCGCGCTCGACGGCATCACCCGCACCTACAAGTCCCGGGCCGGTGAGGTCCATGCGCTGCGCGGCGTCACCCACGCCTTCGCGCGCGGCAGCTTCACCGCGATCATGGGTCCCTCGGGCTCCGGCAAGTCGACGCTGCTGCAGGTCGCGGCCGGCCTCGACCGGCCCACGCGCGGCGAGGTGGTGGTCGGCGGCCGCCCGATCGGCCGGCTCGGCCAGACAGCGCTCACGAAACTGCGGCGTACGGCGATGGGCTTCGTCTTCCAGTCCTACAACCTGCTCGACGCACTCACGGCGTACGACAACGTCGCCCTGCCGTCCCGGCTCGCGGGCCGGCGGGTCGAGCGCACCGCGGTGCTCGCAGCCCTCTCCCAGGTCGGACTCGACGGCCTGGCCAAGCGCCGCCCCCCGGAGCTCTCGGGCGGACAGCAGCAACGCGTCGCGATCGCCCGGGCGCTGCACAGCAGCCCCGACGTCCTGTTCGCGGACGAGCCGACCGGAGCACTCGACCGGAGCTCCGGGCGCCAGGTGCTCGAACTGCTCCGCGCGGCCTCCAACCAGGAGGGCCAGACCGTCGTCATGGTCACCCACGACCCGCTGGCCGCTTCGTACGCGCACACCGCGCTCTTCCTCGCCGACGGCCTCGTGGTCGGCCGGCTCGATCGCGCCGACGCCACCGGCATCGCCGCCTTCATGAGCGAGCTCGAACGATGATGCTGTCGCTGAGTCGGCAGACCGTCCGACAGTCTTGGCCGCTGTACCTCGGAGCCTTCGTGGCCCTCTCGTGTGGTGTGGTCCTGATCGCGGTGGCCACGACCCTGGTCGGCGCCGTGGACGTCAGCACCCGCCGCGAGGGTCTGAGCGCCGCCGAGCGCCTGCAGCTCGAGGACCTCGCGGCGATGGTCGGGATCATGTCCGGCGTCGCGCTCTTCATGGCCGTCTTCGTCGTGTCGAGCACGTTCGGATTCGTGATCGCTGCGCGGCAGCGCGAGCTCGGCCTGCTCCGCCTGGTCGGCGCCACGCCCCGGCAGGTCCGCCGGCTGGTGCTGGGCGAGTCGGCGGTGGTGGCAGTGGTCGCCACGGCCGCGGGGTTGGTGCTCGCGGTGCCGGCCACCTGGGCCCTCCTCGAGCTGCTCGAGGCCAAGGGGCTCCTCACCGTCGAGCTGACGATGCCGCCACCGTGGGTCGCCTGGACGGTGTGCACCGGTGGGGGCGTCGGTGTCGCGCTGCTCGGCTCCTGGCGGGCGTCGAAGCGCGCCGCCAGGGTCGCCCCTGTCGCGGCACTGCGCGAGGCCGGTCTCGAGCGGCGCCGCCCGTCCGTCGCCCAGATCGTCATCGGCACGCTCTGCCTGGCGGGACCGGCCTCCATCTTCGTGCTCGCGGACGAGATCAGTCCGCTCGTCGCGATGATCGTGGGGATCCTGGTGCCCGAGCTGGTCGTGGTCGGCCTGGTCTGCTTCGGACGCCTGCTCTTCCCGTGGCTCGGAGGGCTGATGGCCCGGCCCTTCGCCCGGCGCGACGTCGCCGCTCGGCTCGCTCGGGACCACGTGCACACCGGCGCCCGCACGCCTGCGGCCCTCGGCGCTCCGATCCTGGCGATCGCCGCGATCGCGGGCTCGATGATCGTCACGCTCAGCTTCGCCGCCGACTGGTCCACCGCGCTCGACCGCGAGCACCTGCAGGTGCCGGCGGTCGTCGAGACCAACGGCGACCGCGACGTCGCAGGCCGGCTGACCTCGGACCCGGATGTCCGGCTCGCCGATCCGCGCCGGGTCATCGGCGAGCACGAGGTGATCGACGTCCATCTCGTCGAGCAGACCCGGGGGCTCACCGCTGTCCGCGGCAGCCTCGACGACCTCGGGGACGACCGCGTCGCGGTGACGGAGACCTACGCCTCGGACTCCGGGGCGGGGCTCGGAGAGCAGGTCCGCTTCCGCGTGGACGGAGAGCCGGTGCGGGCGCGGGTCGCCGCAGTCGTCCGCGACGCGCCGGACCTCTTCGCGGAGGTCCTGGTGCCACCCGCCCTGGGCGGTGCCCGAGCCGACCGGGTGGTGCCCGACGTGGTCTTCGTCGACCCCGGGTCCGCCGATCTGGACGCCCTCCTCGCCGACACCTCGGCGACGGTGCTCAGCAAGGACGCGTGGATCGCGCAGACCGACGCAGAGACTCGGGCCGGCAACCAGCTCGGACTGTGGGTGCTGCTCGGACCGGCGGGCCTCTACGCCGGTATCGCCATCGTCAACTCGGTGCTGGTCGGCGTCTCGCAGCGTCGGCGCCAGCTGCGCACCGTCGCGCTGCTCGGCGCGACCGACGACCAGCTGCGCCGGATGGCGACCTGGGAGGCGGGCTTCGTGAGTGCGGCGGCACTGCTGCTCGGCGGTCTGGTCACGGGGTTCGTGGGCGCGCTCATCCGGTACGCGATCACGCGCGACCTGGCCGACGTCCCCATGACGATGCCGTGGCTCCCGCTCACCGCGATCGTCGCGACGTGCCTCGGCCTGGCCGTCGTCGCCGCGCTGGCGGGGGCGCGTCTGGCAGCGAGATCTCCGGGAAGCGGCTGACGAAGAGCACGTAGGTGCACAGCACCGACTAACGTGACACAGACCGCACCCGTCGGCCGGGCCCGACCAGCTGCCACGGAACTGCCCCCGCACCACCCGACGCTGACGCCGTCGAGAAGGAGTCGCGCCATGGTCAGTCCCACGGCCGAACACCACGTCTCGGCTCCCCTGTTGCGGGCGTCGTGGGACACGCTGACGTTCGTCCACTGGCGCGTCGCGCCGGAGCGGGTCCAGGCGCTGCTTCCTTCCGGACTGGAGGTCGACGTGTACGACGGCTCAGCGTGGGTGGGCCTGACCCCGTTCGTGATGGGCAACATGCGTCCTCTGGGCCTTCCCGATCTCCCCGGTGGCCTCCGCGTCCCGGGGTCGAGGAGACTCCCCCGCCTGGCCGACGTGTCGAGCACTCCGGAGACCAACCTCAGGACGTACGTGCGGGGACCCGACGGGCGTGATGGCTTGTGGTTCCTGACCATCGACGCCGGCAGTGCTGCGCTCGCGGCCGCCATCAGAGCGGCGGTCGGGGCGCCGTACCACCGCGCGACGATGTCGGTCGAGCACGACGGGCGCGCGGTCACCTACGTCGGCTCGAGGAGAGGCTCACGCGAGGGCTACCGGCTCGAGATCGAGCCAGGAGAGGCCATCGTGCCCTCGGAGCTCGACATCTGGGTCACCAGTCGTTGGCGCGCCTACACCCGTCACCTCGGCCGCCTCCTGGTCACGCCCGTCGAGCACGAGCCCTGGCCGCTGCGACAGGCGGCCGTGCGATCACTGGACCAGAACCTCACCGACTCCGTCGGTCTGCCCGGCCTGGGCGAGCCAGCACTCGTGCACTACTCCGACGGAGTCCGGAAGGTGCGGCTGGGCCGACCTGCTGTCGTGGCTTGAACCCGTGACGGCGGGCCGCTCGCTCACCCGACGGCCACCACGAAGACCACCTCGTCCGGCTCGGACAGGTCGGTGCCGAGCACGGTGACCCGGTGGGTGCCCGGCGCGACGCCCATCGCGTCGTACTCGCGGCCGTGGACGTCGCGCACGCTCAGCTGGCCCTCGGACTCCACCTCGAAGTCGCCGAGATGGTCGAGCTGGGGGCCGTCCACGACGGCGACCTCGGTCGACGGGACGATCTGTACCTGGACGGGCCCCTCGGTGGTGGCGCGCAGGCCGACCGCGAGACAGTCGTGCGTCGCGGCGACGTTCGCGTCACCGAACGAGCCGGGCGGTGTGAAGTCCTCCCGTCCGACGAGCAGGACGACCGGATAGCTGGGACGGATCTGGGGACTCACCGAGGCAGGATCGCAGGGAGCACCGACAGTCCCGCGCCCGGTGCCCGGCGGCGGACATCACCTCCCCGCCGGCAGCTCAGAGCGCTGCCGCTGCCCTGATCAGGGCCCGGTTAGGCAATTCTCCCTGACGCGAGCGCAGGGCCCACTGCGCGAGTCTGAGGACGTCGCAGCTTCGCCTCACGGAAGCCCCGCGGCACCTATCGCCCAGGGAGCACCCATGTCCGAGAGTCCCCCCGTCGCCGGCCCGATCGAGCCGCTCGTCGCCGCCCACCTCGACGCATGGAACGCACCGGCAGGGCCCGGGCGAGACCAGGCGGTCGAGCGGATCTATGCAGCAGACGTCTCCATCGCAGAACCGAGCGGCGTGCTTCAAGGACACGACGGCATGGGACATGCCATCTCCCGCCTGCAGGCCCAGCTGCCCGGCACCTCGATCACACGTTCCGACCCGATCCAGGTCGTGCAGGACCTGGTGACCTACCGCTGGACCCTTGGCCCTCCGGGACGGTCGCCGAACGCCGCGGGCCGTGACGTGCTGATCGTCCGCGACGGCCGGATCGCCAGCGTGTACGTCGTCATGGACACGCCGTGACTGGCCTGCCAGCACGAACAACAACGAGGAGGACCACCGATGCCAGAGATCGACGTCGCCAATGACCCCCGGCGCAAGCGCTACGAAGCACGCCTCGCCGGTGAGGTCGCCGGGTTCACGGAGTACATGCTCACCGACGAGCTGATCGTCTTCACCCACACCGAGGTCTCCCCCCGCTTCGAGGGACACGGCGTCGGATCCGCTATCGCACGATTCGCCCTCGACGACGTGCGCGCCGCCGGGGAGCGCAAGGTGCTGCCGGTGTGTCCCTTCATCAAGGGCTGGATCCGGCGCCACCGCGAGTACGAACCAATCGTGTACGGCGTACCCGCAACGACCACGGGAGACTGACGATGGTGCGCAAGATCTACACGGGTCCCGTCATCGACGTGTCCTTCGACGGCGAGATCTGTCAGCACGCCGCCGAGTGTGTGCGTGGCATGCCCGCCGTCTTCGACCCTGGCCGACGCCCCTGGATCGATCCCGGGCAGGCCGACACCGAGGCAGCCGCCGAGATGCTGCGCGCCGTCATCGCGCGATGCCCCTCCGGCGCGCTGAGTGTGGTCGAGCATGACCGGACCGACGAGGCCGTGCCCTCGAGCTCCGCCCCTGCCGAGTCCAGCAGGCGTTCCGAGCGGGGGTGAGCCGGGGACGCCGTGGGTCGCGTGCCCGGGTGCCGGTGCGGGCGCCCTGATGCACGGCGCCCGCCGGGCCTCGGCGAGAATCGCGGCGTGCCTCGACCCATCACGCTCCTGGTCGAGGGCGAGTCCGACCGGGCCGCCCTCGTCACCCTCGCTCCGCGCTTCGGCGTCGACCTCGATGCCGAGCAGATCACCGTCACCGTCATCGGAGGGGCCGGCAACTTCGGCCGTGCGATCGCGGAGGCCACCGCGCAGGGGCACCGGGTAGGTGGGTTGTACGACGAGGCCGAGGAGCGCTTCGTCGCCGGCGCGCTCAACCGTCAGGACGGCGAGGACCTCACCCGGCAGGGGTTCTTCGCCTGCCGCCCCGACCTGGAGCTGGAGCTGGCTCGCGCGATCGGGGTCCCCGAGATGACGTCGCTGTTGGAGGCGAACGGCGACCTGAAGACGTTCCGCGACTTCCAGGACCAGCCCGCGCACCGCGACCACGAGGCGCTCGACCAGGTGCGCCGCTTCGTGTCCGCCTCCGGCGCCCGGAAGGCCAGGTACGCCGCGCTGATGGCGGAGACCGTCCCGTTCGAGTCCGTCCCGGAGCCGCTGGAGGGCCTGCTCGGCTGGATCTGGAGCCGCTGAGCGGCCCGACGCGCGTCGCCCCGCGGCGTAGCGTCGACCCATGGGGCCCACACTCAGGATCGACGTGGCGGCACCGCACGACGTCGCCTGGCGCGAGCTGGTTGACGTCCGATGCTGGCCGCACTGGGGTCCGACCGTGCGGGCGGCGCGACTCGACGACGGCACCGCGTGGCTGTCGGCCGGCGCGACCGGGGCGGTGCAGACACCGTTCGGGGTGTGGCTGCCGTTCCGGGTCGAGCACTGGCACGACGACGGGCCGCGCCACGCCTGGTCGTGGCGGGTGGCCGGCGTGCCCGCGACCGAGCACGCCGTGACGAGGACCGGCCCGGACGCGTGCCGGGTCGAGATGGCCGTCCCGTGGTGGGCCCCGGCGTACCTCGGCGTGGTCAGGCTGGCGCTGACCAGGATCCGGCGGCGGGCGGAGTCGAGCCTCTAGATCGCGTGCCGCGCGCGGCACTGGCCCGGAGGCGGTCTGCCACGGCGAGGACCTCCTCACGCAAGGCCGCCGGGGTGATCACCTCGAAGTCCCAGCCGAGCCCGGCCAGCATCCGGGCCATGCCGTCCAGGTGCTCGGCGCGCGTCTCGAGGAGCACTCCGTCGGCGTGCTCGCTGAGCCGTCCCGCGCTCCGCGGGAGCCGCTCGCCGGCCTCCGCGAGGGTGGTCCGCAGGACGACGGAGACCTCGTGCGACCACCTGACCGCCGCGATGCCCGAGGTGACCTGGGTCGTGGCGTCGAAGTCGGCAGGCACGACGTAGCAGCCGGCTCCCTGTTCGAGCGAGACGATGCGGTCCAAGCGGAAGGTCCGCACGTCGTCCCGGGAGTGATCGTGTCCGCTGACGTACCACCGGCCGGAGTGGAAGACCAGGCCGTACACGTCGAGCTCACGCTGCGACTCCCGCCCGGCCCAGTCGGTGTACGCGATCACGACGGTGCGCCGCGCCTGCGCGGCCGAGGCGAGACCGAGCAGGGTGTCGGCGCCGGCGGGCGCGGGGGCGCGCACCGGGGTCGTGAACTGTGCTGTCGACAGCAGGCTGTCGAGCCGCTCCCCCAGGCCCCGCGGCAGGACGCGGGAGACCTTGGCCAGCGCGCTCGCCGTGGCCGCGTTGTCGGTCGTGGCGAGCCCCGTGCGCTCCGCGGCCGTGAGCCCCAGGACGACGGCGATGGCCTCGTCATCGGTGAGCATCAGCGGCGGCAGCTTGTAACCCGGGGAGAGCCGGTAGCCGCCGTACCTGCCCCGCTGCGACTGAATCGGGATCCCGAGGTCGGCGAGGTGCTCGGCATAGCGACGGACCGTGCGCTCGTCGACCCCGAGCCGAGCAGCGAGCTCGCCGACCGTGCGCTGGCCGCCCGCCTGGAGCAGCTCCAGCATGGCGAGCACCCGAGCGGTGGGGCGAGTCACGGCCCTCCTCGGTGGGCTCGAAGAACTGCGGAGTGAAATCGGGCGTAATACCGGGCGGAAAGTGCCCGCAATCCAGCCTAGCGTGGCCGCCATGACCACCACCACCTACGTCCTCATCCCCGGCTTCTGGCTCGGCGCCGAGGTCTGGCGCCCGGTCGCCGACGCGCTGCGACGGCGCGGTCACCTCGTGCACGCCGTCGACCTCGCCGGGATGGGCGAGCGCGCCCACCTCGCCGCGCCCGAGACCGACCTGACGACCCATGTCGACGACGTCGTGGACCTGATCGAGCAGCAGGACCTGCACGAGGTCGTCCTCGTCGGCCACAGCTACGGCGCCCTCGTCGCGACCGGTGTGGCCGACCGGATGCCCGACCGCGTGGCGCACCTGGTCTACATCGACTCAGGCCCCCTGCCCAACGGCATCGCCCAGGCCGACTTCGAAGGCCCCGAGGCGCGCGCGGCCAACCAGGATGCGGTCGTGACACACGGCGAGGGCTGGCAGCTCCCGCCGCCGGACTGGGCAGCACTCGCCGCCGAGGTGCCCGAGGTCGACGATGCCGCGGTGGCCGCACTGGTCGAAGGCTCACGCCCACAGCCCTGGCTGACCGCGACCCAGCCGGTGGCACTCACCGGCGCCTGGGAGCGGCTGCCGCGCACCGGCGTGCTGTGCAGCTTCAGTCTCGAGCAGCTGCAGCAGATGGCACCGCACGCGCCGGTCTTCGCGCACATGATCGACGGTGACTGGACCTACCTCGAGCTGCCGACCTGGCACTGGCCGATGGTGAGCCGACCGGCGGAGCTCGCCCAGGCGCTGGGGTCGGTCGCTCGCTAGGCGGGGCACCAGGGACGGACGGATCGACATCGAGGGGCTGATCACCCACCGGTTCGGCCTGGACGAGATCCAGGAGGCGTACGACGTGTTCTCCCGCCCCCAGGAGACCGGCGCCCTGAAGGTCGCGCTGTTCAACCGGTGAGTCCACCCGGACCGGCCCAACCGCACTGATGTGCCCGGACTCCGCTGTCTCGCCGTGCCCGAGGCCGGCTCCCAGCCCTCGCCGCTGCGCGCCCGATCTCGACCCAGGGGTACCTCACGTGGCCGAGGCCTTGGCGGGTCTTGCGGGGTCTAGCGGTCCCTGCCGCGGAAGCGGGGGCTGGTGCGCAGGACGAGTTCGGCATCGACGGTACGCAGGGTGTCGGGCTGGAACCCGTTCTGCATGCCCCACAGAACAGCCTGCGATCGTCGGGTTGCGCCGATCTTCTGGTAGGCCGTGCGGATGTAGGTCTTCACCGTGTTGAGGCTCAGGAACACCCTCGCTGCGATCTCCTGGTTGCTCAGCCCTTGGGTGATCAGCGCAAGGACCTCCGCCTCGCGCGGGGACAGCCCGGCCGAGCGTCCCGGCCAGTCACCCTCGCCGCCGACGCTCGACTCCTCGTCGCCGGGGAGGATGACGATCTCCCCCCGGACGACCCGCTCCAACGCCGCGACGATCTGCGGCCCGGACAGCACCTTGGACAGGTAGCCCCGGGCGCCCGCGGCGATCACCTGCTCGATCAGCCGGAGGTCGAGGTTCCAGCTGTAGACCACCACCATGGCGCCGCTGTCGCGCACGAAGTCCTCGAGGTCGATCCCCGTGCCCTGCACCTGGGCGAACGTGTCGTAGAGAACAACGTCCACGTCCGAGAGAACGGGTGTCGACGCGCCGGTCTCCACGACGTCGATGCCCTCGTCGGCCAGGAACGCCGCGACCCCTGCCACCACCACCGCATAGTCGTCGACGATGGCCAGCCGCAACGGGCGCTTCGAGTCGGCACTCACGGCCTCACCCTAACTCGGCACTCGCCCTGTCCCCGGCTCGCGGCGGCCCGGGGCCGGGCACGGCGTCCAGGTGCCAGCGGGTCGGTCAGGGCGGATACGAGCGGCCGCCGCTCGACCTCCGCAACCTCACGGTTGACAACGTGCGGCCACCATGGCCTACTTTATTCAACCCATTGGTTGAAAAGGATTTCCGATGACCGATCAGCTCTCGCGCGTCTTCTCGGCGCTCGCCGACCCGACCCGACGCGACATCGTCGCCCGCCTCGCCGTCGGCGATGCCACCGTCGGGGCGCTCGCCGAGCCGTACGACGTGAGCGTCCAGGCCGTCTCCAAGCACCTCAAGGTGCTCGAGGACGCCGGCCTGGTCAGCCGCAGCAAGGACGCGCAGCGCCGACCGGTCCACCTCGAAGCCGAGGTCTTCGACCTGATGACGAAGTGGATCGAGCGCTACCGCCGGCAGGCCGAGGAGCGGTTCAGCCGCCTCGACGGCGTACTGGCCGAGATGGACCAGATGGACCAGATGGACGACGACACCAGCACCCCCATCACCCGGGAAGGAACCGCATCATGAACACCACTACCCACCAGCAGGGCCACCAGCAGGGCGACCAGCAGGGCGACCCGGCATCCCCCAGCGCGCGGCGCTACGACCAGGCGGCGATCGAGGCCGACGCGTCGGTGCCCGCCATCCACATCTGGCGCGACTTCCGGGCCACCCCGGCCCAGCTCCTCCGTGCCCACACCGACCCCGAGCTCTTCGTCCGCTGGGTCGGCCCCCAGGACGTCGAGAACGAGGTCGTCGAGTGGGACGCCCGCGACGGTGGCGCCTGGCGCTACACCACGCGGCACCAGGGCTTCGAGACCGCCTTCCGCGGCTGCTTCCACACCGTCCGCGAGGACCGCATCGTGCAGACCTTCACCTGGGAGGGCATGCCGGACGTCGTCTCGCTGGAGACGATGATGTTCGAGGACCTCGGCGACGGGCGTACGAGGCTGCACGCCTTCTCGCTGTGCGACTCCTTCGAGGGCCGCGACCAGTGGCTGGCCAGCGGCATGGAGGTCGGCGTCAACGACGGGTACGCCAAGCTCGACCGGCTGGTCGCGGAGAGCGTCCTGTAGCCGGGGCGCACCCGGGTGCCGGCCGTCAGGCTCGGGCCGCGGAGATCTCGGCCATGTGCTGCTCGCCCCACGACCCGAGCGGCTGCAGGGCCTCGTCGAGCGCGCGGCCCTTGGCCGTGAGCGAGTACACGACCTTCGGCGGCACCTGCTGGTGCACCTCGCGGTGGACGACTCCGTCCCGCTCGAGCTCCCGCAGCTGCTGGATCAGCACCTTCTCCGAGACCCCGGGCAGCTCCCGCCGGAGCTCGCCGGTGCGTCGCGGCTCGACGCTGAGCGCCCACAGGATCAGTGGCTTCCACTTGCCGTCGACCACCGCGACGGCGGCGTCCAGTCCGCAGATGAACTCCATGCCAGCCCTCCTTCACTGACCCCCGGGTACGTATCCCACAAAATAGTGGGTACTTCCGCGTCCGCGCTGGACTCCGCATCGTGGTGGCATGACCTCCACCGACTCCTCCCCCACGCCAGCAACCACTGGCCCTATCACTGACACTGCCCCGGTCGCCGTCATCGGCCTGGGGTCGATGGGTGCGGCCCTGGCCCGGGCCTTCCTCGGCGCCGGGACGCCCACCACTGTCTGGAACCGCACCACCGCGCGGGCCGAGGCACTCGCGGCCGAGGGTGCCGACCTCGCCCCGGACCTCGCTGCGGCGGTCGAGGCGGGCACCGTGGTCGTGACCTGCCTGCGCGATCACCAGGCCACCCGCGAGCTGCTCGGCGCGCTGCCCGCCGAGGCCTTCGCCGGCCGGACCGTCGTCGTCCTCGCCTCGTCCACCCCCGCCGAGGCCCGCGAGACCCAGGCGTGGGCCGACCAGCGAGGAATCCGTGCGCTCCTCGGGGCGATCATGGTGCCGACGCCGCTGATCGGCACGCCGCAGTCGCTGATCCTGTACGCCGGGCGCCGCGACGTCCTCGACCGGAGCCGCGCGACGCTCGAGGTGATCGCGCCGAACTCGGCGTACGTCGGCGACGACCCGGGGCTGGCGCCGCTGCTCGACACCGCGATGCTCGAGGTCTTCTTCGCCGGGATGACCGCGTTCCTGCACGCCAGCGCGATGGTGACCGCGCACGGGCTGGAGGCCGCGGCGTTCCTGCCGTGGGCGAAGGAGATGCTGGCCATCCTGCCGGACACGTTCGACGGCCTCGCCGCGGACGTGGACGCCGGCAGCTATCCGGGCACCGAGGACAACCTCGCCATGGAGCTGGCGGCGCTCACCCACATGGTGACCACCAGCCGGGGCGCGCGCGTCGACAGCCGCCTGCCCGAGCTGATGCACGACCTCGCCCGGCAGGCCGTCGACGCGGGCCACGGCGCCGACGGCTGGTCGCGGGTGGTGGAGGTGCTCCGCGGTCCCGGCGACAGGGCGTGACCCCGCGGCCGGTCACGCAGCAGGCGCGATGCCGATCCGGGTCTCGAGGCGCTCGATGATCGCCTGCTGGAACACCGGGTCGCGCGTGGCCGGGTGCGGCGCCCGGGCCGACCGGTGGAACCAGTAGCCGCCGGTCCGGGTCGGCACCCGCCCGGGGTCGACGGCATGCGACAACGCGTCGGGCGCCGGTGACCAGGATCAGTGCCATGTCAGGGTCCCTCCCCGCTCGGCCCACTAGGACGGCGGACGCCGACGGCGCTGTCCACATTTGTCCCGGCCGGTCGACCACCTTCGCCCCTGCGCGGCCGCCGAGCGCGTCCCTAGCGTCGAGGTGTCGCCCATGGTGGGCGCGAACGGAGGGACGGCGATGAGCGTGCTGGAGGAGAAGCGGGCCTGCGCCCCGCGGGGCCGGGTCCGGGACGCCTGGCCGGTGGCGGTCGTCGCCGCCGCAGCCGCGGCGCTGGTCTGGTGCCTGGCCACCCTGGTGGCCTCGGTGGACCTGACCGTGCGCACCGGCTCTGGGAGCCAGCCGGTGAACGTGGTGTCGGTGATCGTCACCTCGATCGTCGTGACCCTGGCCGGCGCCGGGCTGCTGCAGGTGCTCGATCGTCGTACCCGTCGCGGCCTGGCGATCTGGACCTGGGTCGCGCTCACGGTCCTAGCGATGTCGTTGCCCGGCCCCCTGGCGGCAACGAGCCCGGCGGCCGGGGTGACCCTGGTGGCGCTCCACCTGCTCGTGGGCGGGGTCGTGATCGTCGGGCTGCGGGCCCGGCACCCGGGCCGCTAGCGTGAGCGCCGTGACGAGCTGTCCCCCGGGAGCCTGGAGGCGCAACGTCTCGGTGCTCGTGTGGACTCCGGTGCTCCTGCTCGGCCCGGTCCTCGACGTCCGAGGGTCTACCGGGTCGATCGTCCTCCAGGTCGCGATCATCGTGGTCATCGCAGCCTCGGCCGTCACCGCGGCGCTGGCCGGCGGACCCCCGTGGCACGACGCGCGAGCGCCCCTCGCCCTGTCGACACTGATCGCGGCGACGGTCGCCGGCAGCACGCTGGAGAGTGCCCAGTGGCTGCCCACCTGGGTGCTGCTGGCCAACGCCCTGCCGAGCGCGATCCGGGGTCGCTGGCTGCTGCTGGCGATACCGGCCACGACGGCAGGATCCATGGGGGCCGCCTGGATGGTTGCGCCTCACGACGGCACCCGGGTGCTCACCCAGGGCTTCGTGGTCGTGCTCGCCGGGCTGGCGAACGCCGCCTTCACCGCCCTCATCGACACCGTCTCCGAGCTGCGGCGGACTCGCCAGGAGCTGGCGCGGGTCGCGGTGGCCGAGGAGCGGGACCGCTTCTCCCGCGACCTGCACGACCTGCTCGGGCACACGCTGTCGGTCATGGTCGTCAAGGCGCAGGCCGTACGCCGGCTCGTCGCGGCGGACCCCGCGGCGGCCGTCGCGCACGCGGTGGACATCGAGCAGATCGGGCGGCGGGCGCTGGTCGACGTACGCCAGGCGGTCGACGCGATGCGCTCACCCACCCTGGCCGAGGAGGTGGCCGGGGCCTGCCACGCCCTCGACGCCGCTGGGATCGCCACCAGGGTCGACGGCTCCCCGGTCGTGGCCAGCGGGACCGCGGACGAGCTGCTGGCCTGGGTGGTGCGCGAGGGAGCGACCAACGTACTGCGGCACTCCGGCGCCTCCACCTGCCGGATCTCGCTGTCCGACGTCGACGGCCGGGTGGCCCTGACGATCGCGGACGACGGCATGGGCGCACCGCCGACATCGGCCCCGCGCGTGGGCGGGCTGGCGGGCCTGCGGGAGCGACTGGCCGCGGTGGGCGGGGACCTCGTCGTCGAGCCCGGGGACGACGGCTTCCGGCTGGTGGCCACGGTGCCGGGCGGCCGGGCGTGATCCGCGTGCTGCTGGCCGAGGACCAGGCGATGATGCGCGGGGCGATCGCCGTGCTCCTCGATCTCGAGGACGACATCGAGGTCGTGGCGCAGGTCTCGCACGGGACCTCGATCGTGCCCACCGCGCTCGCGCTGCGGCCGGACGTCGCGCTGCTCGACATCGAGCTGCCGGGCGTCTCCGGCCTGGACGCCGCCGCGGACCTGGCGGCGCAGGTGCCGCAGTGCCGGGTGGTCATCGTGACGACCTTCGGCCGGCCCGGCTACCTGCAGCGGGCGATGGCGGCGGGGGCGGTCGGCTTCCTGGTCAAGGACGGGCCGGTCGAGGGGCTGGCGGAGGCGATCCGGCAGGTAGTCGCCGGCCGGACCGTGATCGACCCCGAGCTCGCGGGCGCCGCGCTGCGGACCCCGCCGAGCCCCCTCACCCACCGCGAGCGGGACGTGCTGGCGGCCGCCGAGAGCGGATCCACCGTCGCCGACATCGCCGGGCTGCTGCACCTCTCGCCGAGCACGGTGCGCAACTACCTCTCCGACGCCATCGGCAAGACCGGCACCCGCAACAAGACCGAGGCGGCGCTGCTCGCCCGGCGCAACGGCTGGCTCTGAGCCCACGCGGGACCGTCGCAGCCGCGGTCAGTCCACGAGGTCGCGCAGCATCCGGTCCGAGGCCAGCAGCGCGTCGCGGTCGTACGTCGAGGCGCTCGACATCAGCTCGTCAGCCTCGGTGCGCTCGATGAGCGGGCCCAGGCGCCGCCTTACCGTCGCGGGGCTCCCGGCCACGGTGCGGTCCAGCGAGGCCTCGACCCGGCTCTGCACCTGGGCCGGCCAGGTGGCCCCGCGGATCGCGGCCACCGGCTCCAGCGGCGGGAACTCGCCCTCGCGCCGCGACCGCGCCATCGCCCACGCCTCCGGGAGCGCGAGCTCCCGTGCGGTCGCGTCGTCGTCGGCGAGCAGGACGTCCAGGGAGATCGTCACCCACGGCTCGCTGCCGAGGTGCGGTCGGAACTGCCGCCGGTAGCGGTTCAGGGCACCGGGCAGCTCCTCGGAGTCGAGGATGGGTCCCCCGACCACGACCGGCAGCCCCAGACGCGCGGCGAGGTCGATCCCGCGTCCGGTGGCGAGCAGGTACATCGGCACCGACCGACGGGTGGCCGGACGGGCCGTCACCTCGGCCTCACCCGCGAGGTAGCTGCGCAGCTCGGCCAGGTCGTCCTCGAAGGAGTCGGGGGCGTCGAGGTCGCGGCGCAGCGCGCGGCGCACCGGTGCGGTGAAGCCGAGCGAGCGGCCCAGCCCGAGGTCGACCCGATCGGGATGCAGCGCGTCGAGGACCAGGAACTGCTCGGCCACCACCAGCGGCTGGTGCAGCGGCAGCATCACGCCGCCCGATCCGATCCGGATCCGCGAGGTGCGGGCACCGATGGCGGCCAGCAGGACCGCCGGCGTACCGGACCCGATGCCGGGGACGCCGTGGTGCTCAGCCACCCAGAACCGCTCGTAGCCGACCGCCTCCGCGTGCCCGGCGCGCGCCACCGTCGCTGGCAGCGCGTCGGCGTCGGGAGAGCCGACGCGGGTCCGGGATCGGTCGAGCAGCGAGAGATTCACGCCGGCCTCAACGCGGCGCGACGCCCTCCGCTTCCCCGTGCCCCGGGGTCGCCGACCGGAGTCGTGTGCCCGAGGACGCATCGGGGCGCGTGCTCGGGCACACGACTCCGAGCGTGGCCGGTCAGGTGCTCGGAACCCGGCCGCGCGCACATTCGATGAGCGCTGGGAGGTCGAGGCCGTACGTCGGACCGGAACCCTGCTGGTACGCCGCCAGCCGGCCCGCTGCACGCTCGAACAGCCTCGCGGCCCCCACGGTGTTCCCCCGCGCCTCGTGGGTCAGGCCCACGCACAGCTGGGCCAGCCCCTGCCACAGCTCGCGCTCCTCGTCCGGGCACGACTTCCACCGGACCTCCAGGGCCTCGTGCGCCGCGAAGGGGCGACCCTCGTCCAGCAGGGCCCGGGCGTACGCCAGGGTGTCCGCCGGCGAGCGCGGCTCCTCGGAGATCGGCTCGACGCCGCTCGCGCCGTACGGCAGGGGGCGTCCGAGCGGGTCACGTGGCCGGGCCTGCTGGGCTCGTCCGTGCTCGTTCCGGTCGCGATCGGCCGGTGGCTCCTGCTGCATCGTTCCCCCTCCGTCAGGACACGGGCAGCCCACAGGGCTCCGCGGCATCCGGTCCCCACCGTACGGACCCGGACCGTGGTGGGCCCGGCCGGCGCTGCGGCCGGGCCCACCAGGCAACCCCTGCCGATGTGGTCGGACCACTGTTTACGGATCACGGTCGCCACACAGGATCGGAACCTGCCGTAGCCCGTCCGCCCCAGGGGTGAGGCGAGGGCCCGAGTGTAGGAGCAGCGCATCTCCGCCCGCCACGAGAATGCTGGTGGGATCGGGCGGAGCGTCGCCGAATGCCGGAAGCCGGCACCGGTGCGCTAGTGTCGGTCGTGTTGAAGGGATGGCCTCTGGTCGTCCTTGCCGCGGACCTGATCGCGGCTCGTATCTCGTACTACCTGGTTTTCGGTTCGCTGGACATCAGCACGGTTTGGATGTCTTCAGCTATTCGAGTGGCACATTGCCCTCGACACCGAACAAAGGAACAGATCATGGCTCAGGGAACTGTCAAGTGGTTCAACGCTGACAAGGGCTTCGGCTTCATCGCCCAGGACGGTGGCGGCGAGGACGTGTTCGTCCACTTCTCCGCGATCCAGTCCAGCGGCTACAAGTCGCTCGAAGAGAACCAGAAGGTTGAGTTCGACCTCGCCGCCGGCCCCAAGGGCCCGCAGGCTGAGAACGTTCGCGTCTCCTGATCTCCTGACGAAGGGCCCCGACCGCACTGCGGTCGGGGCCCTTCGTGCATTTCCTCAGGCTCCCGTCCCTGGCGGCTCACAGCTCCAGCACCCCCACCGCCAGCAGCACCCCCGCCAGGATCGCCAGCGCCCACAGCACCAGGCAGACGCCGAGCTCGGGCCGGGTGAAGGCCCGCTGGCCGCGCTCGCGGCGAGCCCGCAGGTACACCAGCGTGCCGGGGGCGTAGACCAGGCAGCCGAGGAGGAGGTAGCGCGATCCGGCGGCGTAGAGCAGGAGCAGCGAGTAGGCGACGGCCAGCAGCGCGACCAGCCGGTCCCGACGGCGGGTGGCGGCGCTCTCGGCGTCGTAGGTCTGGCCGGTGATCGTGAGCTTCAGCGCGTAGGCGCCCACCAGCAGGTAGGGCACCAGGGCGAGGGAGGTGTCCAGCTTGAGCATGAACTCCAGCGCGTCGTCGACGACGAGGACGAGCAGCAGGAACAGCTGCACGGCGATGTTCGTGGTGACCAGGGCGGCGATGGGCGCGCCGTGGCGGTTCTCCCGGGCCAGCAGCCGGGGCATCACCTCGGTGCGGGCCGGGCTGAACATCACCTCCGCGTTGAGCAGGGTCCAGGCCAGGTAGGCACCCAGGACCGACACGATCACGCCGAGGTCGATGAGCGTGGCGCCCCAGTCCCCCACGATCGACTCCAGGACCGCCCCCATCGACGGCTGCTTCGCCGCGGCCAGGTCCCGCTGCGGGAGGACGCCGTAGGAGACCAGCGTGACCGACGAGAACAGGGCCAGGGTGCTGACGAAGCCCAGCACGGTCGCCCGCCCGACGTCCGCCCGGCGGCGCGCCATCCGGGAGTAGATGCTCGCGCCCTCGACGCCCAGGAACACGAACGTCGTGACCAGCATCGTGTCGGTCACCTCGTCGAAGAGCGACCCGGCCGTGTGGGGCCGGCCGCCCCAGAGGTTGTCGTCGAACTGGTCCGCCTGGAACGAGACCACCGCGATCACCACGAAGATCAGGATCGGCACCACCTTGGCGAGGGTGACGATCCGGTTGACCACGGCGGCCTGGCGTACGCCGCGCGCGATCAGCACGTGCAGCACCCAGACCACTGCCGAGGCGAGCAGCACGGCCAGCACGGTGTTGCCCTGCCCGAGGCCCGGGAGGAACGCGCCCAGGCCGGCCATCGCGAAGGTCAGGAAGAAGACGTTGCCGACCACGTTGCTGGCCCAGTAGCCCCAGGCGGCGTTGAAGCCGGCGTAGTTGCCGAACCCGGCCTGGGCGTAGATGTAGATGCCGTTGTCGAGGTCGGGACGGCGGACCGCGAGGGACTGGAAGACGAAGGCCAGCATCAGCATGCCCAGGCCCGCGAGGATCCAGGCGATCACCGCGCCGAGCACCCCGGTGGCCGCGCCGAAGTTCGCGGGCAGCGTGAACACCCCGCCGCCGACCATCGAGCCGACCACCATGGCGGCCAGGGTCAGCACCGAGACGGTCTGGACCCGGCCGTCCGCCGCCGGGGCGGCCGTCTCCCGTGTCGCGTCGGCCATCGGCTCAGCGCTGCGGCTTCACCAGCGGAAACAGGATCGTGTCCCGGATGCTGAGGCCGGTGAGGTTCATGACCAGCCGGTCGATGCCCAGCCCCATGCCGCCGGTCGGCGGCATCCCGTACTCCAGCGCCTGGAGGAAGTCCTCGTCGACCTGCATCGCCTCGGCGTCCCCCGCGGCCGCCAGCAGGGACTGCGCGACCAGCCGCTCCCGCTGGTCGACGGGATCGATCAGCTCCGAGTACGCAGTGCCCTGCTCGGCGCCGAAGATCACCAGGTCCCACTTCTCGGTCAGCCGCGGGTCGTGCCGGTGCGGCCGGGTCAGCGGCGCGTTCTCCTTGGGGAAGTCGGTGTAGAAGACCGGAGTGGTGGTCCGGCCCTCGCACAGCTCGCCGTAGATCTCCTCGAGCACGAACCCCCAGGACGGGTCGAGGTCGAGCTCGAGGCCGATCCGCTCCGCGTGGCCGAGCAGGGTCCGCAGCGGGGTGTCGGTGGTGACCTCCTCGCCGAGCGCCTCCGAGACCGCCTGGCAGATCGTCTTCACCGGCCACTCCCCCGACAGGTCGTACTCGACGACCCTCCCGTCCGGGCCCGGGCGGCGGGCCACCGGTGCGCCGTACACAGCGGTGGCCGCCTCCTGGATGAGCTCCTGGGTCAGCACCCGCATGGTCGCGTAGTCGCCGTAGGTCTCGTAGACCTCCAGCGAGGTGAACTCGGGGTTGTGCTTGAAGTCGGCGCCCTCGTTGCGGAACTGGCGGCCGACCTCGAAGACCTTCTCCATGCCCCCGACCAGCAGCCGCTTGAGGTGCAGCTCGGTCGCGATCCGCAGGTAGAGGTCGAGGTCGTAGGCGTTGATGTGGGTCTCGAACGGGCGGGCGTTGGCACCGCCGTGGACGGTCTGCAGGACCGGGGTCTCGACCTCGGTGAAGCCCCGGGCCTGCAACGAGTCCCGCACGCTGCGGACCACCGCCGCCCGCTGGTAGGCGATCGTGCGCGACTCGGGGCGCACGATCAGGTCGACGTACCGCATCCGGACCCGGGCGTCGGGGTCGGTGAGCCCCTGGTGCTTGTCCGGCAGCGGGCGCAGCGCCTTGCTCGCGAGCAGCACCGACTCGGCACGGACCGTGAGCTCGCCCTTCTTCGTGGTGATCACCCGCCCGGTGACGCTCACGTGGTCGCCGAGGTCGATCGCGTGCTCCCAGAACGCCAGGTCTGCCTCGGAGACGTGCGCCGCGTCCACCATCACCTGCAGGTCGCCGCTGCCGTCGCGCAGGGTGGCGAAGCCGAGGCGCCCCATGTCCCGCTTGAGCAGCACCCGGCCGACGACGCTGACAGTGGTCCCGGTCTCGGTGCCGGGCGCGAGGTCGCCGGCGACCAGGCCGCGGACCTCGGCGAGCGTGTGGGTCCGGGGTGCCGAGACCGGGTACGGGTCGATCCCGGCCGCCCGGATCCTGTCGAGCTTGACGCGGCGGACCCGCATCTGCTCGGGCAGGTGGTCGGGCGAGACGGCCTCGGCGACGACGTCGGGGGCCGGCGGGATCAGGGCGCGGACGGCAGCGGCGTGGTCGGCACCGCCGGTCTCCAGGCCGTCCCCCCCGTCGTGCGCGCGCCCCTGGCGGCGCAGCATCGTGATCGACGGCGCGGTCAGGAACCCCTCGGCGTTGCCCGCCGCCATCCCGACCCGGGGCAGGTCGGAGGTGTACTCGTAGCCGAGGTAGCGCGGCTGCCACTGCGGCAGGTACTTGGCGTTCGAGCGGTAGAGCGACTCCAGCTGCCAGTTCCGGCTGGCCAGCAGCAGGCCCTGGCGCCACAGCCGGGCGACCGGGCCGGCGCCGATCTCGGCGCCGCGCTCGAAGGCCTCGCGGAACATCGCGAAGTTCAGCGAGACCGGCCCGATCCCGAACGTCGGGGCCTGCTCGGCGAGGCTGGCGATCATCAGCTCGACCAGACCGTTGTCGGACGTCGGGTCGCGGCGCATCAGGTCCAGCGACAGCCCCGTGTGGCCCCACGGCACGAAGCTCAGGAACCCGCGCAGGGCGCCCTCGGCGTCGTACGCCGCGACCAGGACGCAGGCGCCGTCCAGCGGGTCCCCGAGCCGGCCGAGCGCCATCGAGAACCCCCGCTCGTCGCCGCCGTCGCCGCGCCACGACCCGGCCGCGGCGTCCAGCGCGGCGAAGTCGGCCTCGGTCAGGCTCGCGTGCCGCTGCACCCGGGTGGTGTAGCCGCGGCGATGGAGACGGGAGACCGACCGGCGCACCGACTTCATGCCGGGTGCGTTGAGCGAGAAGTCGGCCATGTCGACGACCGCCTCGTCACCGATGTCGAGCAGCGACAGCCCGGCGTCGGCGTACGCCAGCGCGCCTTCGTGGCCGGCGCCCATCACCGCCAGCGACCAGCCCTTCGCCCGGGCCTCCGCGCGCCAGCGCCCGATCGCCTCGGGCCAGTACGCCGGGTCGCCGACCGGGTTCCCGCTGGCCAGGCTCACCGAGCCGACCGTGCGGTAGGAGACCCCGGCCCGCGCGGTCTCGGGGCTGCCGCTGTCCCACACCACCGCCTTGTCGCGCCGGGTGGCGAAGTAGCCGAGCGAGTCGTGGTCGCCGAAGTCGCGCAGCAGCCCCCGCACCCGGGCCTCATCGGCGACTCCGAGGGTGCGGGTGTCGCGCGGCGCCCGGAACAGGATCAGCGCGGCGCCGAGCACGACCACGGCGCCGAGCACCCCGATGAGCAGGCGTACCCACCACGGCGCGCTGGCCTCGGGCTGGGAGCCGATCCGCCCGAGGTCGATGAGGATCGCGTCGAGGACGTAGCCGAGCGAGCCGGAGTAGCTCGCGGAGCGCCCGAAGGCACTGACGAGCGCGCCCCCGACCACGACGGTCAGCAGCCCGCCGCCGAGGAAGATCGCCAGCGCCGTCCACAGGCTTCCCGGCGCGCGGCGGGCGACGAACTGGTGGCGCACCCGGACCGCGAGGACGATCGCCGCGCCGACGACCACCAGGCCGATCGCGGACAGCGCCACGTCCGCACCCTCGGCGATCGAGAGCAGCCGCCCGATCTCGGGGACGCCGAGCCACCACAGCACGACGACCCACCACGCCGCGAGCAGCCGGCGGCGCAGCGCGACGGCCGTGACCAGCAGGAGCGCGGCGTAGACCAGGCTCGGCACCACCGGGACGGTCAGCAGCGAGATGGGGTCGGCGGACTGCGCGAAGTAGCGGTGCCAGGGCGGCACCAGCGCCACCACCGCGGCCAGCGCGGCGAAGAGGAACATCGCGCCGGCGAACCGGTCCGGCCACCGGTCGTCCAGGGGCCGGTGGCGACGCAGCCGACGCTCGGGGGTGGCCTCTGCGGTGGCCTCGTCAGGGAGTTCGACAGGTGGCTCAGCAGGGTGTCGGGCGGTGGTCTCCGTCATCCGGGTCGTCCCTTCACGGGGTGGGCGCGGCGGGGAAGGGAGCGGGGGTCGCCGGCGAGAGGCCCGCCTCTCGCGGCGGCGCGGACCGGTCGCGCACGGCCTGGGCCCCGATCAGCCCCAGGCAGCAGAGCCAGGCGCTGATCGTGAGGATGTTGACGCGCTGGCTGACGCCGCCCAGCCAGCGCCGCCCGGCGACGGGTCGCGCGTAGCCGGCCGCCAGGTTGCTGCCCGTCCCGAGCCAGAGGACCCACCCCGCGGCGCGGTGGAACCAGCCCGGTCCGCGACGTCGGGTGGTCGCCCAGGCGGCGGCCACGCCGAGGTAGAGGGCCACGTCGGAGACGATGCTGGCGCCGTCGTGCAGATTGCTGCGCGGGCGCCGGTCGACCTCCTCGCGGACCACGCCCGGACCGCAGGGCGTGGGGACGACGGCCGCTGCCGTGGCCCCGGCGGCGAAGACGGCAGTGGCGACCGCGACGACCTCGCGTCCCAGACCGGCCGGCAGGCCGGCGCGCACCGTCGGCAGCAGCGGGAGGACCAGGGCCGCGCAGCCGACCTCGCCGGCCCGGTAGATCCACGCCTGCGGCTCCCCCGGGGCCGCCAGCTCGCTCACGACGTGGCCCAGGCTGGCGGAGCCGCGCCGCGCCCAGTCGACCACGAAGTTGGCGTAGAGGGTGCCGGCACCGACACCGAGGGCGGCCGGTACGGCGGGGCTGCGCCACCAGGGCCCGGTCAGGTTCCCGGTCATGTCGGCGTCCCCGCTCGGACCGGGACGGCGCTCCTGCCGGTCGCGAAGTCCCGGGCCTCCTGGCTGGACAGCGCCAGCAGCACCAGGATGCTGCCGCCCACGGTGAGCAGCTGGCCCAGCCCGACCGGCGGCTGGTGGCCGAGGAAGGAGATCGTCATCGCGGCCACCGCGGTGACCGAGCAGCCCGCGACGAGCAGCAGCCGAGCCCAGTTCCATCCCGCCAGGACGGCGAGGGCTAGCACGGCCTCGCAGACGGCGAGGACCACGACCGCCACCGCCAGCGTCGTGGCGGACTCCCGGACGGCGTACAGGACCGCACCGAGGCCGTACGTCGTGGCGCGGGCGAGGGCGATCCCGGCCCCGACCAGCACCGCCTGGGGAACGTCCGGGAGGCGCGAGGCCACCACCGGGGCAGGCCTCGACGCGGGCGCGTCCACGACGGCCGCGGCGCGCGCGCAGCGCACGTCCAGGATCGGCAGGTCACCGTCGGTGCGGATCCGGTCGCCGCCGCCGTTGCGGTGGTGGTAGCCCGAGGAGAAGTTCTCGATCACGCTGACCTGTGCCCCGGGCACCGCCGCACACACGGTCTCGACGACGAAGTCGCGCTCGACATCGGTGTCCTCGTCGATGCGATGGGTGAACTGCAGGGTGAACCAGGACAGCCCGACGCCACGGTCGAAGGTGGCCGCGGCCAGCCAGTCGGCACGGAAGCCGCCCGGCAGCAGCCAGCCGTCCGGGCAGCGCCAGAACCGGATGTGGTGGCGCTGCGACGGGGTGCCCGCGACCTCCTGCTCGTAGGCGAAGTCCTGCCTGCGGTCGAAGAGGTGCAGCGGGCTCACCGGCGCGCCGGCGTAGCTGCGCCTGCGCAGCACGCTGCGCACGATGCGGACCGCGCTCCGGACGTCGAGCTCGTCGGCCAGCGTCCACCCGGCGACGGTCATCGCGCCGTGCACATGGGCCTCGCTGCCGAGGAATCCGAGGTTCACCGGGTCCCCGAGCAGCCCGTCGCTGGTCCGGGTACGGCCGACGAAGTAGCCGGGCAGGTAGATCGAGGTGAGGATCCGGTGCAGGCGCGGCAGCACCAGGTAGCTGAAGAACAGCCAGAAGACGAGCAGCAGCAGCGTCGGCCACCCGGGCCGGACCCCGTCGCGCAGCAGCACGTAGGCGAACCAGACGCCGGTCACGCCCGAGAGCGCGAAGAACCAGCCGTCGAGCACATCGCTCCACGAGCGTCCGAGATCCCGCGGGCGACTGCGCCGCATGCAGCCAGTGTGCACGCACCCGGCGCCGAGGCCGCGGGCTCGGTTAGCGTGGCTCGATGCTCGTCGGGCTGCTGGCTGCCGCGGGGGCCGCCCTCTGCTACGGCGTGAGCTCGGTCCTCGAGGCCGTCGCGGCCCGCCGTACCCAGGCGGTGCAGGGCCTCGACCCCCGACTGCTGGTCCGCCTGTTCCGCTCCTGGGCGTACGTCGCCGGGGTCTGCCTCGACGGGCTCGGATTCCTCCTCAGCCTGGTCGCGGTCCGCAGTCTGCCGCTGTTCGTGGTGCAGTCGGTGGTCGCCAGCTTCCTCGCGATCACCGCCATCCTGGGCGCCCTGTTCCTGCGGATGCCGCTGAGCCGGGCGGACCGGCTCGGGATCACGGTCGTGGTCGGCGGGCTGGTGCTGGTCGGGATGTCGGCCACCGAGGACCGCAGCGTCGAGGTCAGCGACGCCGAGCAGTGGGGCGTCCTGGCGGCGACCCTGCTGCTGGCCGTCGCCGCGATCCCGCTCGCGCGGCTGCCGGGCGCCGCCGGGGCCCGGGCCCTGGGGGCCGTCGCCGGCCTGGCCTTCGGAGCCACCGCGGTCGCCTCCCGGATGCTGCCCGGCGACCTGTCCCCCGACCACCTGCTCGACGAGGTCGGTCCCCTCCTGGAGAGCCCGGCGACCTACGCGCTCGCGGTCGCCGGCGTCGTGGCGATGCTGACCTACTCCATCGCGCTCCAGCGCGGCAGCGTCACCGAGGCCACCGCACCGCTGGTCGTCGGCGAGACCGTCGCCCCGGCGCTGGTGGGCCTGCTGCTCCTCGGCGACCAGACCCGTCCGGGCTGGGGCGCCGTGGCCTGCCTGGGATTCGTGCTGTCCGTGGCCGGCGCGGTCAGCCTGGCGCGCCACGGCGAGGTAGAGCCGGTCGAGGCCCCGCACGCGGACGTGGCCTGAGCGGCGAGCTCGGGCGACGACATCGACCTCGCGGGGTGGACCGCGACGCCTGGAGCAGCTCTCTCAGGCCCCCAGGGCGGCGAGGATCTGCTCGTACCGCGTCTTCGGGTCGAGGGTCAGCCCGGACTTGACGAACTTCGCCCAGTCGTCGCCCAGCACCTCGTCCGCACCTGTCTCGATGGCGTCGAGGGCGGCACTCGCCAGGTCCGACGGTGCGATCTTCGGTGCCTCGATCCCTGAGACCATGTCGGTGTCGACCATCCCCATGTGGACGGCGACCACCTGCGTGCCTTGCGGCGCGAGCTCCAGCCGCGCGCTGTCGGTGAGCGCCCAGGCAGCGGCTTTCGACGCGGCGTACGCGCCGGCGGTCGGGAGGGTGAACCACGACAGTGCCGAGATGACGTTGAGGATCGCGCCGCCTCCGTTCGATCCCAGGACGGGGGCGAACGCGCGGATCATGCGCAGCGGGCCGTAGAAGTTGGTATCCATCTCGCGCCGGATCGTCGCCTCGTCCCCGGTCACGAGCGCAGTTCCGGTGGAGATGCCGGCATTGTTGATGAGCACCTGGACATCACCCGCCGCGGCGGCCGCTGCTTCGATCTGACTTGCGCTCGTGATGTCGAGCTGAAGCCGGTGCACGCCGTCGACGTCGACCGCGTCCACATCGCGAGCGGCGGCGTAGATCTTGGCCGCGCCGCGATTCCTCAGCTGCTCGACGAACGCGGCACCGATGCCTCGATTTGCTCCGGTGACGAGCACCACCGCTCCTTTGACGTCCATGACCATCCATTCTGTAGCGATCGCTATTGTTTGACGTCAGGAACCGTAGCACGTTCCATAACGATCGATACGTTATGCTGGTCGTCATGGCCGGCCGACCGCGGAGCTTCGATCGCGATGCCGCGCTCCTCGCAGCTCTCGAGCAGTTCTGGCGCACGGGCTACGAGGAGACCTCCGTCGCGATGCTGACCTCGGCGATGGGCGTGACACCGCCCAGCCTCTACGCGGCGTTCGGCGACAAGCGCCGCCTGTTCGAGGAGGCCTCGGCGATGTACTTCGAGCGCACGTGCGAGGCGGTCGACCGCGCTGCGGAGCTGCCGACCACGCACGAGGCCATCGCCGCGATCTTGACGGACACCGCACACGCGCACACGGACCCGACAACGCCCGCGGGGTGTCTGATGCTGACCGAGCCGCGGCTCGAACCCCAGCGCAAGATCATCCATCGGCGTCTCAAGGACCGCCTTGACCAAGGGGTGCGGGACGGCGATCTCCCCGCCACGGCGAACACCGATCACCTAGCGTCGTTCCTCGTGGCCGTCATGCGCGGCATGTCCGGCTGCGCTCGCGACGGAGGGACCTCCGAGGACCTCGTGGGCATCGCCGAGACGGCGATGGCGGCCTTGCCCGCTCCCGCGCCTGCGCGTGCGACGGGGACCCCCCACTGAGCCCCAGACGTGTCGATCCGCTCGTCGCCAATTGCTCAGCCGAGTGCGCGGGCATCCAACCCGAGTCGTGGGCCTGAGGACGCGACCTGCAGCGCTCTCAGGCACACGAACAGACCATGTGATGCTGATACCTCAGGACTTCGGGACGAACGCTCGTTCTTGGGCGGGGTCCGCGGGGTCGGCCGTTGCCGGCGTAGGTGACGCCAGGCGCTGCGCGGGTGGGCTCGGCGAGGATCTCGCCGCCGAAGTCGGTGACGGTGAAGTGATCGCCGTCGGTGACGGCGAGGACCTGTTTGAAGGCGTGGTCGACGTGCAGCTTGTAGAAGACCTTGTCGACATGGATGACGCCTGCCGAGTTCAACTTCATGACGCGGATGTCGGCGGGCAGGTCGGTAGGGGGCTGCTGGCGCGGCTGCTAATGCCGGGCGACGACGGGGCGCTCGAGCCAGCTCCGGTCGGCGTTGGGCCGCTTCTAACCTCCTCGGTCAGCTTCGAGGGACTCGACCTCTTGCGAGAGATGCCGCGCTCGGCGCAGAACGTCGATACAGCGCGCGGGCATCGTCGGGCCACTGCGAGATCGCGAGACGGACGCGGGGATCGATCGGTTCTTTGGCAGCCAACGCCGAAGCCTCAGGCCAGAACTGCCACCACGAAGTCGAGGCCATCTAGTGGTCCGCAAACCTTGCGTTCGAACATGTATTCGAATAGAATGGGGTCACGACATCGCCTGTGGAGCTGCTGGAGGCTCGCATGGACCATCCGATCCGGGTCGCCGCCCGCGAGCTCGGCGATGTGCTGAAGTCGGTCGTGGACGTGAACCCAGCGTTCATGGACACCGCCGACAAGGCGGCAGCGTTGGTCGAGCTGGCCGCGGTCGAGTCGCGGGTGGCCGAGCTGCGGTTGCGGGTCTGTGCGGACGCGGGTGACGTGGCCGAGGCGGCGGGCACGCGCGATGTGGGGGTGTGGGCCGCGGCCGAGACCCGGCGGCGTCGGGGTGAGTGCGCCTGCGAGCTGCGGTTGGCGTTGGCGTTGGCGGACCGGCCGGTGCTCGCGGCCGGGGTCCGCGAGGGGCGGGTGAACCTGGACCAGGCACGGGCGATCGCGGCGTCCCTGGCCGACCTGCCGTCCGGGGTGGACGAGGCGGTGGTCGACGAGGCCGAGGCGGCGCTCGTGGCGTACGCCGCGACGTACGGCCCGATCGAGCTGCGCCGGCTGGGCCGGCGGATCCTGGACCTGGTGGCCCCCGAGGTCGCGGAGGCTGCGGAGGCCCGGAAGCTGGCCGCCCTGGAGGCGTCCGCACACGAGCGGATGCGGCTGCGGATCCACGCCCTGGGGGACGGCACGACGCGGATCAGCGGCCTGATCCCGGACGCCTCGGCGGCCCGGCTGGCCACCTACCTGCACGCGTTCACCAACCCCCGCCGCGACAACGCGCCGGCCCCGGCTGAGCCGGTGCGGGCAGTGCCGTACGGGCGGAAGACGGCGCAGGCGTTCTGCGACCTGCTCGAGGCCCTGGACCCGGCCCGGCTGCCGATCCACGGCGGCGATGCCACCACACTGGTGGTCACGATCTCGCTGACATCGCTGCGCGAGCGGCTCGGGACGGCGACGCTGGGGAACCCGGCGCCGGGTGAGTCCCATGACCGGATCACCGCGGCCGAGGCCCGCCGGCTGGCGTGCACCGCCCAGATCGTGCCCGCCGTGCTCGGCGGCGACAGCGAGGTCCTCGACCTGGGGCGGGGGCGCCGGTTCTTCACCCGGGCCCAGCGTCGCGCCCTCGCGCTGCGGGACCGGGAGTGCCGCGCAGAGGGCTGCCAGATCCCCGCCGCCTGGTGCGAGGCCCATCACCGCGATCCCTGGTCCACCGGCGGCCGCACCGACCTCGCCGACGGGATGCTGCTGTGCTCCCACCACCATCACCGGGCCCACGACGACCGGTACTCCACCGACCGGCTCGCCAACGGCGACCTCCGCTTCCACCGGCGGACATAACCGGCACAGAAGCCCGTGACATCCACCTGTACCTGCCCGACTGCGGAGTTCGGCGCCTGCACGAGGACGTAGGAGCTCGCCACCATCAGGGCGTCGCCGGAGACCACGGGTTCACGGAGCCGCCCAGCCGACGAGTGACGGGCAGAGTGCCGACCAGGGTGATGAGCGCCAGCGCCGCCGCCGCGCAGGCGCGGGCCGTCCACCGTCTGCCTAGAAGGGCGAACTCGAGATCGCGGGCGGGCCGGGCCGGCGCCCGATCAAGGCCGGGATGCTGCGTCACCTCGTCGTGCGGACTGCGACGCCGAACTGTCTGCCGAGTCCTGAGGCTCCTCCGCCGGCGCCGAGTCCTGAGGCTCCTCCGCCGGTGCCGAGTCCCCAGGCTCCTCCACCGGCGCCGAGTCCCCAGGCTCCTCCGCCGGCGCCGAGTCCCCAGGCTCCTCCGCCGGCGCCGAGTCCTGAGGCTCCTCCGCCGGCGCCGAGTCCTGAGGCTCCTCCGCCGGTGCCGACCCGGTCCGGGTCTCGGGCTGGATGTAGGTGCCGGTGAACGGGGAGAAGCCCCACGGGTAGGTCGTGAAGGTCACGACGGGCGCGGACCACTCGACGTCCTGCGCGCTGTCCATCTGTACGGAGCCGGCGGCCCAGTCCCAGGCGGAGCTGTACTGCGACAGGTCGACGCTCACCCTGGCCACCCGGTCGTTGCTCGGCTGGAACCCGCTGACGGCCACACTGAACCTGGTGCCCTGCGCCCACCCGTCACTGAAGGTCACCCCGTCGACGGTGCAGGTCCCGACCACCTCGCCGGTGGTGGTGTCCAGCACCTCGCAGCTGTCGCCGCCCTCGGTGGCCCAGGTGCCGGACGTCGCCTTTGCGGCGAACACGGCCCCGTCGGTCCAGCCCGCGACCGTCGGGGTCGCGGTAGTCGCAACCACGAGGACGACCGCGCCGAGCGCGCCGATCGCGGCGAGCAGGCGCCGGCCCGTGGCGGGCCAGGTCATGCGTTGGCTCCTTTCTCTTCTCACGTTGTCATTGGTGGGTGTGCAGGCTGGGCGCGGCCGTGCGCCGCACGGCCGCGCCCAGGAGGGCCCTCACGGGGCCCGACTTGACGAGGCTCCAACCAGGTCGCGGGCCGCGTCCTCATCGTGCGGGTCGCGCGCCACGTCCTGCTGCCTGCCCGCCGGGACGGAGTCGGGGCGGCGCATCAGGCTCAGCGCGAGGATCGCTGCGACCCCGATCAGGAGCGGTACGGCAACGCTCGGGTCCGTCAGCCGCGTCAGGGCCTTGCCCACGCCTGCGAACTGCCAGCGCGGGGCCAGCACCGTGTCGTCGGTGACGACGTACTCACCGGCGTCCGGGCTGTCGTTGGCGTCGCCCTGCATGCGGACGTGCCACGAGCCGTCGTCGTGCTGCGCCACCTCGATGACGCGGTGCGTGACGAGCCGGTCCGAGACGTCGTTGTGCAGGGACAGCACGTCCCCGACCTCGACCTCCTCGATCGGGACGGGCGTCGCGACCACCAGGTCGCCGGTCATGATCTCCGGCTCCATGGACCCGGAGACGACGATGAGCGGCTTGATCACACCCAGGGTGGTCGCGCCCCACACCGCCAGACTGAGGACCCCGATGACCGCGAGGACCCAGACCAGGACGTCAGCAGCCGTGCGCAGAGTGCGCACGGCCACAGCGCGGCCCGCCATCTGTCAGGACTCTCCGGTGAACTGCACGGTCATCGTCCCCTCGGCGCCCTGGTAGTCCGCGGGCCAGTCGTCCGGGGTCGTGACGTGCAGGATCACCGCGTCGGTCTCACCGGGGGCGAGCTGGACGTTCGCCGGGTCGTGGACCGTGGCGTTCGCCGGCGCGGCGCCTGCGAACAGGTCACCGTCCGTGGTCAGCACGCCCTTACCGAGGTTCAGGGGCACGCTGCTGGCGTTCTTCAGCTCCAGCCTGACGGTCTCGTTGGCACCCTGGTTGAGGTTCTTGAACGCGTCCGCGGGGATCGCCACGGCGTTGTCGACGGTGTCCGCGTCGTACCAGGTGTTGCCACCGTCGACGCTGGCCTGCAGCTCGACGTTCTCGACGGCGCTCGCGCTGCCCGCGAACCATGCGTCGTCGGTCCACGTCGCACTGGTCAGGGCCGCTCCGACACCCAGCACCGCGACGGTGGCGAGGCCGAAACGGACGATCGCCCCACGGCGACGGCGCTTGTCGTCGCGCTCCTGGTCAACGGCTACGACGTCGGTCGTAGTCATGTGCTACTCCTTTCTTCTTCTTCTTCGGCGTATGCCGGACACGGTCGGCGCGCGCCAGGACCTCCGGGCATGACCTACCGACCGTCCGCCCGGGTTCGCAGGCGGTTGTGCCGCCGGGCATGCCCGGCGGGCGGAGGTCGCTGCACGACCGGGGCGGCGAAGCCGCGACCCGACGGCCGTCATGGACGCTCGCGCGACATAACATATTTTGACGGAACCCGGCCCTCCGGCCAATGTCGCCGGACGTGACGTCGGTCATCCCGGAGCGGCCGTTCCCGGGATCGTCGCCCAACACGCAAGTCCTGAGCGCTACGCCCCGAGCCGCTCCGGGTGCTCCACGACCAGGGCGGCGAGCTCACGGGCGACGCCCGCGGGGACGCCGGGCGAACCCGGCCGCAGGCGCATGGCGAGCTGACCGGAGTAGATGAGCGCCAGTGCATCGACCAGCGCGGCCGCCCGGGGTCCGGCCACGGGCTCGGCGAGCGCCAGCAGCCGGCGCCGGAGGGTCTCGGTCTCCTGCCGGACCGCCTCGGCCAGGGCCGGCGGCGGGTCGGCGTACCCGGCGGCGGCGCCGAGGAAGGCGCACCACCGCGCGCCGGTGGCCCGTCCCTGGAACTCCTCGAGCGCATCGAAGAGCGCGAGCAGCCGCTCCCGGTCGGTGTCGGCGCGCGCCACGGCCGCGTCCCAGACCTCCAGCCACTCGCGGTGGCGACGGTCGAGCGCCGCGGCGACCAGCGCCTCCTTGCTGCCGTAGGCCCGGTACAGCGTCGCCGGTGAGACTCCGGCGCGCTCGAGGATCCGGTCGACCGGTGTGGTGGTGTCGCCACCGGCGAAGACCAGCTCGTCGGTGGCGTCGAGGAGCCGGCTTCGGGTGGATTCACGGGTGCCCACGCCCCGGACTATAGAGTGGCAAAGTGAAACGCTCGTTATCGCGACTGGACCGCAACGTCGTGCTCGTGGTGGCCGGCACCTGCCTGATCGCCGGCACCTACGGCCTGGTGCGGCTGGCCTACGGCCTGTTCCTTCCCGACATCCAGGCCTCGGTGTCCATGAGCTCCGCGGTGGCGGGCTACGTCTCATCGGGCGCCTCGGCCGCGTACTGCGTCGGCGCGCTCGCCGGGCTGGCGGCGCCCGGCCGACCCCGCCTGCTCGTCGTCGGGGCGGTGGCGACCGCGACCCTCGGGTCCCTCGGGATGGCGAGCTCCGAGGGCCTGGCGCTCTTCGTGCCGGCCGCCGTCCTGGCCTCGGCGGGCGCCGGGTTCGCCTCGCCCGGCCTGGTGGCGGTCGTCGCACGCAACGTCGCCGGCCCCCGCGGCGATCGCGCTCAGGCGACGGTGAACGCCGGCACCGGCCCCGGACTCGTGGCCGCGGGACTGCTCGCGCTCCTCCTGCCCGACTGGCGAGTTGGGTTCGCGATCAGCGCGGCGTTCACCGCCGCGGCCGGCCTGTGCGTCCTGCTCCTCGACCGCCCCGGGGCCGAGGCGCCGCGAGGCGGTCCGACGCCGCGGAGCCTGCGCTGGCTGCCCGCCCTGGCTCAACCGGTCGCCGGGGCGTTCCTGCTCGGCGCGGCGTCGGCCACGGTGTGGACCTACGGGCGGGCCCACCTGATCTCGTCCGGGGCCAGCGACACCGGCTCCATCCTCGCCTGGATGGCCCTCGGCGTCGGCGGCACCGTGACCGTCCTGACGGCGCGGGCGCTCGGCGCGCTCCCGGCGCAGCGGGCCTGGCTGCTGACCACCGCCGCGGCCGCCGTCGCCACCGCGGGACTCCTCGCACCCGGGCCCCTCGCGGTCGTGGTCCTCGCCTGCGGCCTCTTCGGCTGGGGCTTCGTCGCGGCGAGCTCCGCGCTGATCGCGTGGACCGCTCAGCTGGTCCCGGACCGGGCGGCCTCGGGCACGTCGGTCGCGTTCATCGCCCTGGTCCTCGGCCAGGCCGCCGGGTCCTCGGCGGCGGGGAGCCTCTCCGATCGGGTCGGCCTGCCGACCACGTTCCTCCTCGCGGCGCTGGTCACGGTCCTCGCGGCCGCCTGCGGGCGGCGCTCTCGGGGGCTGGGCGCGTTCGCCGGTGGGGCGGCCGGGACGTGGCTAGGATCCCGGCGTCAGTCGACCCCGACGCCCTGGAGGCACCCCGCGATGGCCGAACCGACCGCAACGTACGACGAGCAGGGCGGCGCCGGCGAGGGCGGTGGGCGCGGATGAGCGGCCTGCGTCGGGCGGCGTCACTGACGGCACTGATCACGCTCGCCGGCCTGGCCGCCGCGGGATGCGGCGGGGACGGCGACGGCTCCGGGACCGGCGACGGCTCCGGGACCGGCGCCGGCGGCTGGGCCGGCGACGACTACTCGGTGGCGAAGGCGCTCGCCGAGGTGCCGGCCGCCGCTGGGGCCGACGAGGACCACCGGACGATCGTGCGGACCGGCGACCTCGCGGCCGCCACGGAGCTGGCCGGCCTGGAGCGTCCCGACCGGCTCGACGACAAGGCGGCGATTGCGTGGCTCCTGCCGCTCACCGGCGGTCGGATCGACGGGGACGACCCTGCCGTCGTCCACGTGCCCATGCCCGAGACCCTGCACTCCTCGGGACTCTCGGTGATCGAGGACTTCGACGCCGAGCTGGGGTGGTCGATCCTGGACGTGGACGTCTTCGTCGAGCAGTCCACGCCGCCTGCGACCTTCCTGATGGCCTCGGGAGAGCTCGGGCAGGACAGCCTGGCCGACGACCTCACCGAGGTCTCCGACGGCATCGTGAGCGCCGGGGACGGCGACGACCTGGAGCTGGACCCCGGCCAGGGGACGGTCGCCCGCCCGCTGGGCCTGCCCCTGCGGATGGCGGTGGACGGCGACCGGCTCGTCGCCTCGCCGCAGACGTCCTTCGTCGAGGACTGGCTCGCCGGCCCCGAGGAGTCGCTCGCCGACGACGAGACGCTCCTGAGCGTCGCCGAGGCCCTCGACGAGGCCGAGGTGGTCTCGGCCATCCTCATCACGCTGGGTGCCGAGGAGACCTCGTCGCCGGACACCGACACCGATTCCGAGGCCCCCGGCGTACCGTTCGACACCTTCGGCATCGGCTGGGGCGTCGAGGACGACGAGGCGCTCGTGAGCGTGGCCTACCACTTCGAGTCCGACGACGCGGCCGACGCCGCCGCCGGCGACCTGGAGGAGCTGTTCCGCGACGGCACCTCGACGACCAAGCAGCCGCTGAGCGACCTGGTCTCGGTCGAGGACGTCACCGTGGACGGCCCCGTGGCCACCGTGGCGTTGACGATGGCCGGGGACCACCCGCCCGCGATCCTGGAGCAGATGCTGCTGAGGCACGACACGCCGTTCCGGCGCGGCTGAGTCCGGCTCAGCGGCCCAGGAGCCGACGCAGCCAGCCGCCCCGCCCCTCCTCCCGGGGGTGCCCGGGGCACCACTGGCTCGCCGGGACCATCGCCCTGACCTGGGCGACGTGCTGGCCGCAGCCGGCCCAGGTGGTCTTCGCGCAGGTGCGGCAGGTGGTGGGTCGACACATGGTGGATCTCCTCGTGGATGTGGATGGTCGGGATCGGCGGGAGTGCAGGGCTCAGTCGTGGGCGAAGGTGATGGTGGGGAGCAGCCTCCGCAGCCAGGCGGGGCAGTACCACGCCGCCTTGCCGGTGAGTCGCAGGAGGACGGGCAGCAGCACCAACCGCACGAGGAACGCGTCCAGTAGCACCGCGACCCCGAGGACGACTCCCATCTCCTTGGGCGGGATCGGACCGGACAGGGCGAAAGTGAAGAAGACGGCGACCATGACGGCACCGGCGGCGAAGATCACCCGCCCGGAGTGGGCCAGCGACCCGACCATGGCGTCCTTGGGGTCCCCGGACCGCTCGAAGTGCTCCTTCGCCGAGGCCAGGAGGAAGACCGTGTAGTCCATCGCAATGGCGAAGATCATCGCGAAGAAGAACACCGGGGCCCAGGCGTCCAGGAACCCCTGCGACTCGAAGCCGAGGAGGCTGGAGCCGTGACCCTCCTGGAAGATCAGCCGGGCGACGCCGAAGGCCGCCGCGGTCGACAACAGGCTCGCGAGCGTGCCCAGCAGCGAGATCAGCGGCGCCTGCAGTGCCACCAGGAGCAGCAGGAACCCCAGGACGAGCACGACGGCGACGACCACCGGGGTCGACTCGTCGAGCTGGGTCTTCAGATCGAGGTTCTCCACCGGCGCACCGCCCAGGAGCGCGGACCCGGGCAGGTCGGCCCGCAGCCGCTCGACCGTCTCTGCGAGCTCCGGGTCCGAGGGGTCGACGGTCGGGACGGCCTGGACCAGCACCAGTCCGCTGTCGTCGGCAGCCGGCATCGGCGCCATCACGGCGGCGATCCCGGAGTCGGCTCCGAGTGTCTGTCGGGTCGTGTCCGCCTCGTCGGCGTCCACGACCACTTGGAGCGTCCCGGGGGCACCCTCGCCGAAGGCCAGCTGGACCTGGTCGTAGCCGATCCGGGCGGAGGCGTCCTCGGGGAGCACCTTGATCGAGGGCATGGCGGTCTTGAGTCCCAGGACCGGCGCAGCGAGCGCGAGCAGGATCACCACCGAGGCGAGACCCCAGACCAGGGGTCGCTTCCACAGGCGCTCGCCCCAGGCCGCGAACCGCGCGGAGCGGTGCTCGCCCGAACGCGCCCACGGCAGGGCCAGCTTGTTGATCCGGTCGTCGAGCCGGAACAGGACCAACGGCAGCAGCGTGAGGGTCGCGGCCAGCACGAAGACGACCGAGAGCATGATGCCGCCCGCCATCGAGCGGAACGACGGCGACGGCACGATCATCACCGCCGAGAGGGAGATGAGCACCGTCAGGCCGGACAAGAGCACCGCCTTGCCAGCGGTGTCCATCGTCTGCGCGATCGCCCGCTGGCGCTCCGCCCGCTCCTCGACCGCGGAGCTCGCGTGCCGCGCCGCCCGGGCAGCGCGGTAGCGGACGACCAGGAACAGGGCGTAGTCGATGCCGAGCGCCAGCGCGAACATCATCGCGAAGTTCATCGCCCAGATCGAGACCGGCACCAGCTCGTTGATCAGGACCAGGGAGCCCGCGGAGGCGACGAGGCCAGCGAGGGTGAGGAGCAGCGGCAGGCCCGCAGCGACGAGGGCCCCGAACGCGAGCACCAGGATGGCCAGCGTCACCGGCCAGGACATCAGCTCGGACTTCAGCATGGCGTCGAGGTTGGCCTCGTTGAAGTCGCTCCACAGCAGGGAGGAACCGGTCGGGTTGACCTCGACCGTGTCGGTCGAGAGCCCCTGGAGCTCGCCCTTGAGGTCGGTCGCGACCCGGACCATCTCGTTGGTGTCGGCGCCGGCGCCAGCCAGCACGATGCCCGTGGAGCCGTCCTGCGACAGCGTCGCGCCCGGCATCGGTGCGATCACGTCGGCGATCCGCGGCTCCTCCTCGAGGATGCGCGTGACCGACGCCAGCACCTCCTTGCCGTCACCCTCGGTGACGGGACCCTCGTCGGCGCGTACGACGACCTGGATCGCGGAGGACGCATTGCCGCCGAAGTGCTCGCGGGCCAGCTCCCGGGCCTGCACGGACGGGGATCCGTTGGCCTGCCAGCCGGCCCCGGAGAGCTTCTGCTCGACCTGCGGGGCGAAGGCGCCGAGGCCGACGATGGCCAGCAGCCACACGATCGTGACCAGCTTGGCGTGATCGGTGACCCAGACGCCGAGGCGGCCGAGTGGTCCCGTGGGGGTGGTGCTCATCGTGTTCCGTTTCGTTGAGTAGGTGATCAGAGGAGCGCGGGCAGCGCTCGGCCAGCTGTGTAGATCGCGACGCCGAGCACGAGGACCGTGAAGGCCGCCTGCAGCCGGTCGGTGTCGAGCCGGTCGGCCAGGCGCGCCCCCACCACCGCGGCCAGCGCCGAGACCGCTGTCAGCACGAGCACCGGCGCCCAGGCGGGAGCTGCGCCGGCCTCGGCGCGGACGGCGAGCGCGGCGGCGCTGGTGATCGTGATGACCACCAGCGAGGTGCCGGCGGCGTACTCCAGCGGGAGGGCGAGAGCGAGCAGCAGCGCCGGGACGACGAGGAAGCCGCCGCCGACGCCCAGGAAGCCGGTCAGCAGTCCGACGACGGTGGCGGTGATGAGCACCTGGAGCGCCCGCGGGCACTGGCAGGTGAAGGTCGGGCGGAACGTGAGGATCGGGTCGTCGAGCCGGGGTCGCGCGGCGTGCTGGGGCCTCCGGCCGCGGCGGTGCCGCAGCAGCCGGCCGGCCATCAGGCCGCCCACGAGGAGCATCAGGACGGCGAACGCCGCGAGCAGCAGGTCCGGCGCGACGTACGCCGAGGCGCGGGCCCCGACCGCTGCGCCGCCGATCGCGACGGCCCCGAACGCGACGCCCCGGCCGAGCAGCACGTGCCCGGCCCGGTGGGCGGCGACCGCGCCAGTCAGGGAGGTCACGCCGACGACGACCAGCGAGCCGGTCGTCGCCTGCGCCGGCGACTGGCCGAGCAGGTGGACCAGCACCGGCACGGCGAGGATCGAGCCACCACCGCCGAGGGCGCCGAGGGACAGTCCGATCAGCGCGCCGGCCGCTACGGCGAGGACGAGCGTCATCTCAGCGCTGCGAGCCGTTCTCGGCTCGGTCCGCGCGGCGGACCAGGCGCAGGCCGACCGCCGCGGCGTTCTCGAAGGCGTCGTCGACCGCGACCAGTGTCCGGTCCGCGGCGGCGAGGAACGACGCGGCGACCGCGGCGCGGTAGCCGCTGGCGCAGTGCACCCACACCTCGCCCGCCGGCACCTCGGCCAACCGCCGGGGCAGCTCGTGGATCGGGATGTTGAGTGCCCCCTCGAGGGCGGCGTCCCGATGCTCGTCGGCGCGGCGGACGTCGAGGACCACCACGTCGCGGTGGTGGAGCACCTGGGCCAGCTCGGCGAAGGTGCCGGTGGGGAAGCGGGCGAGCTCTCCGCTCGTCCAGTTCCGCGGTCCGCCGGTCGCCTGCGCGGCGGGCCGGTCGATGCCGATCCGGGCCAGCTCCCGCTGCGCGGTCGCGACGTCCTCGGCGCTCTCCCCGAGCAGCGTCACCGGCGTACCCCAGTCGATGAGCCAGCCCAGGTAGGTCGCGAAGCCGCCGTCGAGGCCGAAGTTGAGAGTGCCCGGCGCGTGCCCGGCTGCGAACGCGGTGCGGTGGCGCAGGTCGACGACCCACTCCCCCGCCTCGATCCGCCGGCGCAGCTCCTCGGCGTCGGCCTCCTGGACCAGCGACAGGTCGGGTGCGTCGGGCCCCGCGGCGTTGGCCGGGCCCATGTGCGCGTAGTACGCCGGCCAGGCGCCCAGGCCATCGAGGAGGTCGCGGACGTAGGTCTCCTCGTCCTGGGTCAGCACCGGGTTCGACAGCTTCTCCCGGCCGATGGTCGAGGAGGTCGACGCGGACTGGCTGGCCGCGCAGAACGACCCGAACCCGTGGGTCGGGAACACCTCGGTGTCGTCGGGGAGCTCCTCGGCGA
This sequence comes from Nocardioides pantholopis, assembly GCF_003710085.1. Taxonomy (NCBI): domain Bacteria; kingdom Bacillati; phylum Actinomycetota; class Actinomycetes; order Propionibacteriales; family Nocardioidaceae; genus Nocardioides; species Nocardioides pantholopis. Next base: position 2,531,837 of record NZ_CP033324.1, read on the forward strand.
GCAGGGTGGCGGAGGCGTGCTGGTGGCGCGCCAGGGCGTCGGCGTGCTCGGCCCCGAGCAGGTCGGGGCGCCCGGTCGCGCCGTACAGCAGCGAGCCGCCGGTGAAGACCGCGTAGGGCTCCGCGCGGTCGGTCAGCGCGTAGGAGAGGTGGGTGAAGGTGTGCCCGGGCGTGGCGATCGCTCGCACCGCCATCCGGGACCCGACGTCGACGACCTCGCCGTCCTCGATCGGGGTGCGGTCGAAGCCGACCTCGTCCGCGGCGTTGACGTGGTACGTCGCGCCGGTGGCCCGGGCCAGGGCGAGCCCGCCGGTCACGTAGTCGTTGTGGATGTGCGTCTCGAAGACGTCTCTCAGCCGGACGCCGTCGGCCTCGAGGATCTCCAGGACGCGGTCGATGTCGCGCTGGGGATCGATCACGAACGCCACGTCGCCGTCGTGGACCACGTAGGTCCGGTCGCCCAGCGACGGGGTCTCGATCGTGCGCACGGTGAGGGTGCGGTCGGCCATCGCGCGCCTCACCTCTCGACCGGGCGCCCGGAGCGGACCCAGGCGCTGGTGCCGCCGGCGACGTTGACGGCGTCGAAGCCGGCGGCGGTCAGGACGTCGACCATGGCGCTGCTGCGGTTGCCCGAGGCGCACACGACGTACACCGGGCGGTCCCGGTCCAGCTCGCCCAGCCGGTCGGTCAGCCGGCCCATCGGGATGTTCACCGCGCCGGGGACGTGACCCTCGGCGTACTCCGCGGGCTCCCGCACGTCGACCACGGCCGCCCGGTCGATCTTTGTGGCGAGCTGGTCGATGTCGATCTCTCTCATGTGCTTCTCCTCATCGGCTCCACATATCCCCCCAGGGGGTTACATGCTCCAGTGAAGCATATCCCCCCAGGGGGTTGTAGCATCGACGGAAGAGGCACCGCCCCCGCACGACCCACGCAGCTTGGAAGGGAACCCCGATGGAGCTCGAGCCCACCGAGATCAAGGCGATCATCACCCGCATGAAGCGCGCGAACGGGCACCTGGCCAGCGTGATCCGGATGATGGAGGAGGGCTCGGACTGCGAGTCGGTGCTGACCCAGCTGGCCGCCGTGAACAAGGCGCTCTCCCGCGCCGGCTACGCCATCGTGGCCACCGGTCTGCAGCAGTGCCTGGCGACGAGCGACGAGGGCCTGGACGGCGTGGACGTGAAGAAGATGGAGAAGCTCTTCCTGGCGCTCGCCTAATGGAATCCGCCGCTCGGCCCCTGCGACACCGCGGCCCGTAGGGTCGCTCCATGGACCGCGAGCCGTCGGACGACACCCCCGCCCTGCGGGCCCTGGCCGCGGCCGGCATCGAGCACACTGTCACCCGGCACGGCAGGGTCCGGTCCCTCGCCGAGGCGGCGGAGCGACGAGGCGTCCCTCCCCGGGCGATCGTCAAGACGATGGTCGTACGCCGCGGGGCGGGCGACCACCTGTTCGTCCTCGTGCCCGGCGACCGGGAGATCTCCTGGCCGAAGCTCCGCGCGCTCCTGGGCGTCAACCGGATGTCGATGCCCGACGCCGAGGCCGCGCGGGAGGTGACCGGCTACGAGCGCGGCACCATCACGCCGTTCGGCTCCGCGACCGCGCTGCCGGTGGTCGCCGACGAGCGGATCGTGGGCCGCACGATCTCGATCGGTGCCGGAGCCCACGGCGTCGCCGCGACCGTGGCTGCCGACGACGTGATCGCCCACCTGCACGCGCAGGTCGCGGACGTGACCGACCCGGCCTGAACGGGTGCTGACCTACCGCCTCGGTTCCGGCCCCGCGGCGAGTTGACACCTCTGGTCGGGGCCGCGAACGTTCACGGCGTGCCCACGCTCTCGGTGAACGACCAGTCCCTCCGCCTCACCCTCACCCGGACGGAGAAGGTCCTCGGCCTCCTGCGCGACCTGGAGGTGCCGCTCTCGGCGGTCACGTCGGTCGAGGTGGTGCCCGACGGGTTCGCGGCGCTGCGCGGGATCCGGGCGCCCGGCTACGCCCTGCCCCGGCACCGGGCCATCGGGACCTGGCGCGGCCGACGGAAGACCCTCGTCTCGGTGCGGTCCGGGCGGCCCGCGCTCCGGCTCACCCTCGACGGGCAGCGGTACGGCGAGGTGCTGGTCGCCGTCGAGCACCCCCAGGACCAGGCAGCCGAGCTGCGCGACGCGGTCACCGGTCGCTGAGGCGGGGCGTCCGGGCCGACCGGACGGCGCCCTAGGCGGGATGTCCGACGACGTTGTGACCGAGGATCCGGGCCCCCACCTCCGAGGAGGGCTGATGGCTGGAGCCCGCCGCCCATCTGACGTAGCTGCCCGCCGGGATGCGCTGCCCGTCCTCGATCAGCTCGCCGGACAGCACGAAGTACCGCTCCTCCTCGCCGTGGTGGTCCACCTCCGGCCAGCGGGAGCCCGGCTCGAAGTCGATCACCCATGCCGTCAGGCGATCGGAGGAGAACAGCGAGCGCCGCACCACCCCCGGGGCAACTTCCACCGGAGGCAGATCGGCTAGCAGCTGGGCGCTGAGCAAGGGGTCCATGCAGCCACCTTCACCGAGGGTGCTGCCGGGAACCAGACGACTTCCGGACACCTCGGGACGATTTCCGGCCACCTCACCCCGGTCACCCCCCGGTCGTCCCGTCCTGCCGGCGCCGGACGACAGCCAGCACCCCGACGACCACCGCTGCGACCGCCGCGAGCGTCGGCACGATGAGCGCGCGCTGGTAGTCGCCGAGGACGGCACCGTCGGCGTGCCCGGCGTTCAGCGCGACCGTCACGCCCGCGAGTCCGAGCGCCCCGCCGAACTGGAACGCCGTGTAGACGACGCCGCCGGCGGCACCCTGCTCGGACTCCGGCACCCCTTCGGCGGCCAGTGAGGTGAGCGGCCCGTACACGAGGGCGAACGCCGCGGCCACCAGCAGCAGGCTGGGCAGGAAGTCGACGTAGGACCAGTCGTCCCCGAGCGGGACGAGGCGCCCGAACGCGACGGCGGCCGCCACGAAACCGACGGTCATCACCCGGGCGGCACCGAACCACCTGACCAGCGGCGGTGTCAGCAGCGGCGCGGCCACCAGGTCGAGTCCCATGATCGCGAACGTGAGGCCGGCTTCGAGCGGGCTCCAGCCGCGCAGGTCCTGGAGGTAGAGCGTGACAGCGAACTGGAACCCGAAGAAGGCGCCCATGAAGAGCAGCCCGGCGATGCTCACGTGCAGGAGCAGGCCCTCGCGCAGCATGCCCAGGCGCAACAGCGGCGAGCGGTGCCGGGACTCGATCGCGACGAAGGCCCCGAGCAGCACGATGGCCGCTGCGACGGCGAGGCCAGCCGGGCCGAGCCCGCCCCCCTCGCCGACCGCGATCACCGCGTAGACGACCGCCACCATCCCGGCCGTCGCGGTGACGGCGCCCCCGACGTCGAAGCCGCCGGGTGTGGGGCTCTGCTCGTCCGGCCTGATCAGGGCAGCGCCGGCTCCCAGCAGGAGCAGCCCGAGAACGGCGGGGCCGAAGAACACCAGCCGCCAGCTCGCCGACGCGAGCACGCCGCCCGCGACCGTGCCGAGCACGAAGCCCGCCGCCCCGACCGAGCCGTAGACGACCAGCGCCCGGTCGCGCAGCGGCCCCTCGGGGAAGGTGGTGGCCACGAGGCTGAACCCGGCCGGCGTCAGGAACCCGGCCGAGACCCCGGTCGCGAACCGAGCCAGGACCAGCACCCAGTCCACGTCCGCCAGTCCTCCGAGTGCGGAGAACACGACGAAGACGCTCAGCGCGACCAGGAACACCCGGCGCCGGCCGACCAGGTCGGCGGTCCGTCCCCCGAGCAGCATGAACCCGGCGTAGCCGAGCACGTAGGCGCTGATCACCCAGTGCGCCGCGCCGGCGCTCAGGCCGACGTCGGCCGCGATCACCGGCACGGCGACATTGAGCATGGCGATGTCGATGCCCTCGAGGAACAGTGCCCCGCAGACCACCATCAGCAGACCCCAGGCCCGGGGCGTGCTCGCCCGATCGACAGCTGTCTCCACTGACCGGTTCGCCACGGCGCCCTCCCAGTTCTGGTTCGTTTCTCAGTTACCGCTTGTAACTGCCCTCCATCGTGAGGACGATGGAGCGATGGCGGAAGTAGGCACTTCGAAGTCACCCGGTTCCCGGAAGGTGACCCACGTCGCCGAGCGCGCCGAGCACGCCGAGTGCGGCTGCCCGGACGCCTTCCAGTGGGACGTCCGCGAGGGCTGCGAGGTGCGTCAGATCCTCGATCGGATCGCGGACAAGTGGTCGCTGCTCGTCATCGCGCTGCTGGAGCGGCACACGATGCGGTTCAACGAGCTGCGTCGGGAGATCGACGGGATCAGCCAGCGGATGCTCACGGTCACCCTGCGCCACCTCGAGCGCGACGGGTTGATCAGCCGCACCGTGCACCCGGAGGTGCCGCCCCGGGTGGAGTACCAGCTGACCGCGCTGGGTTGCACGCTGCTCGACATCATCCAGCCCCTGGTGCACTGGACCGAGGAGCACCAGCACCAGATCGCCCACGCCCGCGCCGAGTTCGACGAGCGCACCGGTCGCTGAGGGGCAGTTCCGGCAGCCGGGTCCGGCTCGGCCACACTGTCAGCCCCGAGAACCGTGTCGACCGATCCCGAGGAGCGCCGTGTTTCGCCGCAACCCGACCGACCACCGGCGGGCACGGACCCGCCTCCACCTGGCCGCGTTGGCGTCCGGCGTACTCGTGGCGGCGGCCGGCGCGTGCTCGACGGACCAGCCGTCCCAGGATCGTGCGGGCACGCCGGACCGCGCCACCTCCGACAGCGCGGCGCCGTCGACCGAGACCGCTCCCCCGTCCGGGGACCCGGCCGCCGAGCTCGACGCGCTCGAGGAGCGGTACGCCGCGCGGCTCGGGGTCTTCGCCGTCGACACCGGCAGCGGCGCGACCGTCGAGCACCGGGCCGACGAGCGCTTCGCCTACGCCTCGACCCACAAGGCCCTGAGCGCGGCCGCCGTCCTGGCCGGGTCCGGGCCGGACCGGCTGGACGACGTCGTCCGGTACGACGCCTCCGAGCTCGTCGCGCACTCGCCGGTGACCGAGCAGCACGTCGGCACCGGGCTTTCCCTGAGGCGGATCGCGGAGGCGGCGGTCCGCGAGAGCGACAACACCGCTGGCAACCTGCTCCTCGAGGAGCTGGGTGGCCCGGCGGGCTTCGAGCGGACCCTGGAGGCGCTCGGCGACGACGTCACGGTCGCCGCCCGGAGGGAGACCGCGCTCAACGAGGCCACGCCGGGCGATCCCCGCGACACCACCACCCCGCGCGCGTTCGCGCAGGTCCTGCGCGCGTACGCCGTCGACGACGCCCTCGACACCGCGGACCGGCGCACCCTGCTGCGCTGGATGCGAGGCAACGCGACCGGCGACACCCTGGTGGAGGCGGGTGTCCCGGACGGCTGGCGGGTCGCTGACAAGTCGGGTGCCGGCGGCTACGGCACCCGCAACGACATCGCCGTCGTCCACCCGCCCGGCCGCTCCCCGATCGTGGTGGCCGTCTTCTCCGACCGGGGTCAGCCCGAGGCCGACTACGACGACGACCTGATCGCGGATGCGGCGCGAGCCGTGATCGGAGCGCTCCGCTGAGCGCCACTCCCGTACCGCACACTGGGGAAAGAGGGCACCGGGCCCTGGCCTGAGCAGCCGTGGTCGATCACCGTCGATCCATGAGTCTCGGCGGGCGCCTTCGCAACATGAGCTACGACGCGCTGCTGCGTGTCGACACGAAAGGGATCGTTCAGACGAACATCCCGGACGGATGCCATGCCGCGTCCGCCGACTACCCGACCGTCGCCACGATGCTGGACGGTCTCGACCTGAGCCCCGACGACGTGCTGGTCGACATCGGGTGCGGCAAGGGCCGGGTCATCTGCCTGGCCGCCCGCCGGCAGGTGGGCCGGGTGATCGGCCTCGACCTGAGCCCCGAGATCATCCGGGTCGCCGCCGCCAACGTCCGGCGCCTCCGCGGCGCCCGGTCCCCCGTGGAGGCGGTGGTCGCCGACGCGGTGACCTACGACTACCGCGACGTCACCTGCGCCTATCTGTTCAACCCCTTCGAGCACTTCGTGCTGGACCGGGTGCTCGCGAAGATCCGCGCGGACCGGGCCGACGCGCCGTTCCGGTGCGTGTTCCTCCACCTCAGCGAGGTGCAGCGCGAGACCTTCGAGCGCCACGACTGGCTGAAGGTCACCGACGAAGGCGTCATCGGCGGACAGCGCTTCGCCTACTACCAGTCGATCCTCGCCTGACCTGCTCGTTCGCGGCTCACTCCGCCCGGAGCTGCAGGGCCCGGTCCAGGTCGGCGTCCACCACCTCGTGGTGGTCCACGTGCAGGTCCTTCTCGACCAGCAGGTCGTCGTCGCCCGGATAGAAGACGGCCACCTCCGGCTGGTCCCCGGCGAACCGGCGCACGGCGTCCATGGAGTTCCACAGCGACAGCGTGACCACCTCGACGAGGTCGCCCACCGGCCGGCGCAGCACCAGCACGCCGAGGTTGCCCGGCGTCTCCCGGTAGGCACGCACACCGGTCTCGTCCTGGTGCGCGAGGTACGCCTCGGCGTCCTCCGCCCGGACGGCTCCTCGCCAGCGACGCAGGATCATCGCGTACCTCCCCGTCGGTTCCTTCCCGGTGGTCGGGTCACCGTATGGCGCGCGCACGGGTGCGAGCCACGCCGTTTGGCGCCACCGAGCGCTGCGCCGGCGACGCTGTCGAGGAACCGGTCCGCAGGTCGCAGCGTCCCAGGTCCATGCGCACTCCCCCGCTGCTGGTGTCGATAATGCTCCCGCTGCTGGTGCTTGCCGCCTGCGGCCAGCCGGACCAGCCGGACCCGCCGGCCTCCACGTCGTACGACGGTCCGCTGCACCTGCCCGAGGGCGAGGGCCGCCATCCGCGGGCCGGCGCCGCCGGCGACGTCGTGGACTGCGAGGCCTGGGGCACCGGGAGTTCCTTCCGCGGGGACGTGTACGTCGAGGGAGCCACCGCCGACACCGCCGCCGGGGCGGTCCGGACCGCGGCCAGCGAGGGCCTGTGGCCGCTGGAGGCCGACGACGTCGTCGTCGCGGCCGAGTCCGAGGACCGGGTGCTCTACGTCGTGGAGGTGGCCGGGGTCCCCAAGGCGGCGCTGATCGTGCGCGACGGGCTCGGGGCCGAGGGGACCGGCGGGAACGGCTGGTACGCCGAGTCCTGGGCGACGTGCGACATCGTCGAGCTGCCCGCCGACATCGTCGAGCGGCTCGGTCGCGAGGTGTGGACCGACGCCGGCGGGCGGATCGTGCCGACCCGACGGCTCCAGGTGTTCCGCGGCGCCGAGCACTGCGGCTGGCAGCACCTGACCTTCGTCAGCCTGGGGCGCTATCCCGAGGGGCCGACCTTCATTCGCGGCCCGGTCCGGGAGCCGGCCCTGCGCGACCTCGTCGCCGAGCCGTACCTGACCCGCACCACGTTGCCCGCCGACGCCGTCGACTCCGGCTTCCGCCGCGGCCGGGACCGGCTCTGGCTCGCGGCGGACCGCTCGCGCGCCTACCTCGGCGCGGGCCCCGACGCTGTCGAGCTGCTGCCGCGCCTGGTCGAGCCCCTCGGTTGCGGGTGAGTGCCGCGGCGGCGCCGCCGACCGTCACTCCGCCACCACCCGCTCGCGCGGGGCCCCCTCGGTGCGGCCGGCCCCGAACCACCGGGCGAGCGCCTCGCGCAGCGCGTCCACGGCCGTTCCGGTCGGCTCGTCGACGCCCGCCGCCCAGGCGACGTGGGCGTCCGGGCGGACCAGCAGGGCGTCGGCCGGGCGGTCCTGGGCCACGACGCTGTGCAGGTCGACGTTGTGCAGGTCGACGTTGTGCAGGTCGACACTGTGCAGGTCGACACTGTGCAGGTCGACCCGGTGCTCCCACTCCCGGGCCACGTCGCGCAGGTCCGCGCGGTCGGCGAGGTCGAGGAGGACGGGCCGGGCCCGCAGGTCGAGCCCCGCGAGACCTCCCGGCCCCGGATCACCGACCAGGGCCAGGTCGGGCGCGAAGGTCCCCACCAGCGGGTGCCGCTCGTGCCCCGGGAGGGGATAGCGGACGTCGGAGCCGGCCATCATCGACCCGAGCCGGCGCAGCGGCTGCTCGTCGACGAGCAGCCCGCCGACCAGCTCCCGCAGCGCCTGGGCGGCGGCGTCGTGGCCGCGGCGCAGGGCGATCTGCGCCTGGGTGTGCAGCATCGTCCGCGCGGCCGCGAGGCGGCGTTCCTCGTCGTAGCTGTCCAGCAGGCCCTCCGGCGCCCAGCCGCCGACCACGGCCCCCAGCTTCCAGCCCAGGTTGACGGCGTCGAGCAGGTCGACGTTGAGCGCCGCGCCCGGGGACGGGAAGAGGTGGGCGGCGTCGCCGGCCAGCAGCACCCTCCCAACCCGGTGCCGCTCGACCTGGCGCGCGTGGAAGGTGAAGCGGGTCAGCCGGATCGGGTCCCCCATCGGCAGGTCGATCCCGCGCACGCGGCGCACGCTGGCGCGCACCTCCGCCACGGTCATCGGCTCGTCGTCGTCGTAGTCGGTGGACTCCTCCTCGCTGGTGTACACACCCAGCACGGCGGGGTCGGCCGACCCCGTGGCGAACTCCCCGCGCTCGGTGCGGGTGAAGCCGAAGCCGATCGAGCCCACGCCGGCCACCTCCAGCCCGCCGTCCTCCGCCTGGGTCACCGACTCCGGCATCGTGGTCGCGGCCAGCCGCTGGACCTCCGGGTACGTCGTCCCGGGGAACGCGATCCCGACCAGGTCCCGCACCCGGCTGCGGGACCCGTCGCAGCCGACGACGTACGCCGCGCGCATCCGGGCCGGGCCGTCGGGGCCGCTGACCTCGACCGTCACTCCCTCGGCGTCCTGGCTCAGCCCCACCACCTCGTGCCCGCGGCGGACCTCGGCGCCGAGCTCCCGGGCGAATCCGTCGAGCACCCCCTCGAGCAGGGGCTGCGGCAGCGGCAGCGCCGCCATCGGTGGGTCCGGCAGCCGGGTGAGGTCCACGTGCATGCCGCCCCACGGGAAGATCGGCGCCGGCCGGGGCGCGGTGCTGGCCGCCTCGAACCGCGCCAGGTCGCCCCGCAGCCGCAGCAGGTCCAGGATCTGGCCGCTCAGGCCGCCGGCCTTCGCCACCTGGCGGATCCGCCGGTGCCGTTCCAGCACGAGCACGCCCACTCCCGCCCGCCGCAGCTCCACCGCCAGCAGCAGCCCGGTGGGCCCAGCGCCCACCACGATCACGTCCGCATCCATCCCTGTGACTCCCTTCCGCGGCACCCGTGCAGCGCCACGGCCGGCGATTCTGCGGCCGCATGGGGGGCTTGCGGCAAGCCCCCCGCTGGTCTATACGTTGAAGAGGGAGAGGGGCAGGGCCCCTCTCTCTTTCTCTGTCTCGCGGCCTTATGGGGCTCCGCCAGGTCAGCCGAGCGCCTCCCGGGTCGCGGCGTCCGCCGGGAGGAAGGTCTCCAGGTGCAGGCCCTCCAGGGTGGCGTCGGTCGCGGTGTCCAGCCGCGCCGAGGTGCTGAAGAACCGCAGCGGCCCGGCGGCGGTGTCCAGCTCCAGGGCGAGGACCGGGCCGGTCGACTCCGGCAGACCTGGCGTCCGGCCCAGGTAGGACTCGACCTGTGCCACGAGCTCCCGATGGCGCGGGTCGTGGGTGTGCTCGGCGCGGTGCACCGCCTGCCGGTACAGGTGCGCCGCCCACTCGGCGTGGTTGCGCATCCGCGCCGCGAGGCCACCCGGGGCCAGGCAGACCTCCAGCACGTTCACGGGCGGCTCCAGCAGTGCCGGGTCGCAGCCCGCCAGCAGCGCGTCGACGGCCGCGTTCGCGTCGACGATGTCCCAGTAGGTGTCCAGCAGCAGGGCCGGATAGGGCAGGTGCGCGTCCAGCAGGTGCCGCAGCCCCTCGAGGACCGCGGCGACTGACCGGTCCTCGAGCCGGTGGTCCTGGTAGCGCGGCGCGTACCCCGCCGAGAGGAGCAGCCGGTTGCGCTCGCGCAGCGGCACGTCGAGATGGTCGGCCAGGTGCAGGACCATGGCGGGGGTCGGGCGGGCCCGGCCCGTCTCGACCCGGCTCAGGTGGCGGGTGCTGACCCGCGACCGGTTCGAGAGCTCCTGCTGGCTGTACCGGCGGCGCTCGCGCCAGATCCGCAGCAGGGCACCGACGTCGGTCGCCTCCAGGGTCGCGGTCATGCCAGCAGCCTAGGTCCGCCCGGCCGACCCGCCATGACCTGTGAGGTCATGGACCGCCGGACCCGGCCGGCGGAAGGCTCGGTGGCCCCAACCGAGTGCGAAGGAGCCCAACATGAGTGACATCGTCGAGCAGTACGTCGCCACCTGGAACGCCGAGGGGCCCGAGCGGGACCGCCTGCTGGCCGCCCACTGGTCACCCGACGTGACGTACGTCGACCCGCTGGCCGAGGTGCGCGGACATGCCGCCCTGAGCGGCCTCATCGACGGGGTCCGCGCCCAGTTCCCCGGCGGTGTCCTGACCCGCCTCTCCGCGGTCGACGCCCACCACCGCCAGCTCCGGTTCTCCTGGGGCCTGGGCCCGGCGGGTCAGGAGCCGGTGGTGATCGGCTTCGACGTCGTCGTCCTGGACGAGGACGGGCGGATCGAGGACGTCCGTGGCTTCCTGGACCGGGTGCCGGCGTGAGGACCTCGCGCGGCTAGGCCCGGTCGTCCCGCGGCAGCGGGCCGACGTCGGCGTGCCGGCCCGGGACCATCGCGGCGTGCCGCTGGCCCGGGCCGGGGCCGTTGCGCGCGGCGAGGGCGTCGGCGACCAGGCCGGTCACGAACCCGTACACGCCCTTGTGCAGGACGTCCACGACCAGCTCGGCCCGGGGCCAGGTCTGCGGGGGCGCGCCGACGCCGGTGGCATTCTCGAGGATCTGGTCGTTCGTCAGCCGCACCACCGTGAACTTCGCCGACGCCAGCGGCCCGCGCAGTCCGACCTGGGCCATCAGCGAGCGGACCACCCCCAGCACGATGCCCTGCCCGTAGTGCATCGCGAGGTTCATCGCACGCGGCTGGCGGCCGGGCCGCTCGGGCAGACCGGCCAGGCGCTCCAGCACCCGCCCCGGCACGTGCGAGTCCGGCCTCCCCGTGAGCCGCTGCTCCACCTTCTCGCCGACAGTCATCACGCTCACCCCGATGGCGCCGGACACCAGTCCCTGCCAGATCACTCGTCGCCACATGGGCTGTCGGTACCCAGACGCCCCGTCCAGAGCCCGCCCCGCTCGCCAGGAGGAGAACCACCCTGAAGGGGCCAGCGGGCCGCCCTGGGCAGGTCGCCGAGATCTCTTGGGCCGTCTCCCCCAGGCGTGTGCCTGTCCACGTCCACCGCCCGGCCGGCTGGTGGCGCTCCTCCTGTCCGTGATCCTCGTGCGCGGCGTCCGTCCCGACTTGGCAGCCGCGCGGCTCGATAGGCGCCGGAACGCCGGCCTCTATGTCGGCCTGCCGACGGGATCAGGCTGGTCCTCGGGCACGATGCCCTCGCCTGTGTGGGCGTCGCGATAAATTCGCAGCCAGAGCGCGAGCAGGACCGCGGCGCCCGCGGCCGCGCCGGCGATCCGGCCGTCGTGGGAGAGCATCAGGATGCCGGCCGCGCCGGCGACGATCCGCTCGGGGATCGACATCGCTCTCTCGATCAGCGGCATCCAGCCCTCGAACGCGGCGGCCAGGACCGCGATGCCGACGATCGCCAGCCCCAGTGCGGTCAGGACCTCGCGGGCCGAGCCCTGCGCCACCAGTGCCGGGTTCAGCGCGAACGCGAATGGCACGACATACTTGACCATGCCGAGGCGCATCGCCATGAAGCCGGTCGCCATGGGTGCGGTCCGGGCTATCCCGGCCGCCGCGAACGCGGCCAGGGCCACCGGCGGGGTGATGTAGGACGCCGCCGCCCAGTAGATGACGAACAGGTGCGCCGCCATCTCGTTGACGCCGAGGGTGACCAGGGCGGGCACCATGACGATGGCGAGGAAGACGTAGACCGCCGAGATCGTCATGCCCATGCCCAGGATCAGGCTGGTGATGGCGCCCGCCACCAGGATGATGTAGAGGTTGTCCCCCGCTGCGGCGACCAGCTCGCGGGACAGCGAGAGCGAGACGCCGGACATCGAGAGACCGCCGACGATCAGCCCGACCCCGGCGATGATGCCGATGATGTCGGCGATCGAGCGGCCCGACTCCAGGACCAGGTCCCGCACCCGGGCCAGTGTCAGCCGGTTGGTACGCCGCAGCGCGGCGATAACCAGCAGCACCAGCACCGTGAGGAACGGCGCCTGGGTCTCCTCCTGGCGGACGACCAGCAGCAGGGTCAGCACCACCAGGGCCAGCACGTAGGGCCATCCGGCCAGCAGCGTCGCGCCCATCCGGGGCCGGCTGTCCCGCGGCTCGCCGCGCATCCGGTTCCGCGCGGCGTACCCGTCGACCTGGACGAAGATGCCCAGGTAGAACAGCAGCGCGGGGATCGCGGCGGCCAGCGCGATCTCGGAGTACGGCACCCCGACGAACGAGACCATGATGAACGCGGCCGTGCCCATGATCGGCGGGGTGATCGAGCCGCCGGACGCGGCCGTCGCCTCGATGCCGCCGGCGTAGAGGGCCGGATAGCCGGCCTTCTTCATCGCCGGGATCGTCATCGGGCCGGTCGTCAGCACGTTGGACACCGCGCTGCCGCTCATCATCCCCATGGCCGCGGAGCTGCTCACCGCGACCTTGGCGGTTCCGCCGCGCGAGGATCCGAAGATCGCGCGGGAGATGTCGATGAAGAAGTCGGCGCCGCCGGTGCGCTGCAACGTGATCCCGAACAGGATGAAGCCCACCAGCACCGTGGCCCCGGCCTGCAGCGGCAGCCCGAAGATGCTCTCGGAGCCGTAGACGTGCATCAGCGCAGCGCCGTCGGAATCGAACTGGATGCCCGAGAGGAAGCCGATCGGGATGTTCGCCGCGAACATCGGATAGATCGAGAAGAGCCCGGCGATCACCGTGACGACCAGGCCGGCGGTACGCCGCAGCACCTCCAGGACCAGCACCCACAGCACGTACGCCACGACCAGGCCGAGCGTCGGGGCCGAGTAGTCCCAGCCCGTCTCGGCGATCTCCTGGGCGTGCACCGCGAGGTAGATGCTGATGCCGAAGGTCAGCACGGCGAGCACCGCGTCGTACCACGGAACTGCGAGGAGCGGCGGCGGCGCCTCGTGCAGGGCCACCTCCGGCGGGGCCGACCCGTCCGGGGCGGGCGCCGTCTCCGGCGCCACCTTGCGGACCCGCCGGAAGATGAACACCATCGGCAGGAACGCCGCGAGCACCAGGAACAGGTACTCGTTGCGCTGGAGGCTGTGCCCGAAGGGGCTCCAGACGAACGCCCAGCACAGCACCAGCAGCACGCCCGCCACGGTGAGCACCAAGGCGACGCCCTGCCAGAACCTGTGCATCATCGCCACCACTCCTCGCTCGCGGGCGTCAGCCCGCGAGGTTCTCGGACTTCCACTCGGCCCACGCTTCAGCGAGCTCGGACTCCGAGGCGTCCTCGGAGACCTCGTCCCAGCCCGCGGCCAGCTCCTTCTCCCGCGCCAGCAGCTCGTCCTGCCGGGCCTGGGCCTCCTCGGTCCAGACGTCCTTCTCGGTCAGGAACTCGACCAGCCCCTCGTGGAACGGGACCTGCGCCGGGACCAGGCTCGCCTCGTCGATGCTCCACAGCGGGGTCGTGGAGGTGGAGTCCTCGTACTTGTCGAAGGAGTCCACGATGCCGCTCACGACGTCCTGGACCGCCTCGGCGGAGGTCTCGGAGGTGGCGACGACCGGCATCGGGTAGTAGAACCCGACATCGGACTGGCCGTCCTGCTGTGCGGCGCCGTCGGTGAACTCGGCCAGCTCCACCGAGGGCGACTTCTCCTGCACCGCCGCGACCATCTCCTCGTCCTCGGCATCCAGCTCGATCCACCGGATGTCGGTCTGGCCCTCGAGCTCGAAGAGCGTGGACGCGGCGACTGAGGAGAACATCACGTCGGCCTTGCCGGCCTTGAGGGCCTCGGCCTGCGCGCTGTACTCGACGTTGACGACCTTCACGTCGTCGCGGGTCAGTCCGCCGGCCGCGAGCAACGAGTCCACCTTGCTGTTCACCGACGGGTTGGAGGTGAACTCGGGGATCTTCTTGCCCGCGAGGTCGGCCGGCGTGGTGATCCCCGAGTCCGAGCGCACGACGAACGACGCGGGAAGGGTCGGCGCCCACACGACGCGCATCGGCTGCGGGCCCCATGCCTCGGTCGCGAACTCGTGGTCGCCCTCGAAGGCGAAGATGTACTCGTCGCCGGTCCGCGCGAACTGCGCGGTGCCCTTGACCAGCGGCATCATCCGCCCGGTGCTGGTGTCGGAGGTGATGATGCGGGTCTTGGTGCCGCTCACCTCGGTCATCGCGTTCGCCACGGCTGCCATGTCGGCGTACGTCGCGGTGCCGGTGCCGTAGGTGGAGATGATCACCTGGCCGGATCCCCCGCCTGCGGAGGATGAGGAGCCGCAGCCGGTCACGGCGAGCGCGAGCGCTGCACCGACTCCGATCAGGGCCGAGCGCTTCTTCATGACCTGTCTCCTTCTGGCTTGGCTGGCTTGGCTGGCTTGGCTGGCTTGGCTGGCTCGGCTGGGGTGGCCGGGTCGGGAAGAGATGGCGGGCGCAGCAGGACGAGCGCGTCCACGGCCACGGCGCCGCTGCCGGCCTCGCGGACCAGCAGCGGGTTGACGTCGACCTCGGCGAGCTCGTCGGCGAAGTCGGCGAGGAACCAGGACAGCCGCTCGATGACCTCGGCGACCGCGGCGACGTCCACCGGGGCCCGGCCGCGGACGCCGTCGAGCAGCGCCGCGCCGGCCAGGGAGCGCAGCAGCTGCTCGGCCGAGGCCCGGTCCAGGGGCGCCTGCCCGAGCCGCACATCCTGGAGGACCTCGACGAGGATGCCACCAAGCCCCGCCAGGACCACGGGGCCGAAGCCGTCGTCGACGCGGCCGCCGACGATCAGCTCTGCCTCACCGGACTCCATCGGCTGGACCAGGAGCCGGGCGTCGTCCGCCACGGCGCGACCGATCCGCAGCAGGTCCTCGGCGGCGGCCCGCACGTCCGCGGCGGGCTCCAGGCCGAGCCGGACCCCGCCGAGCTCGCTCTTGTGCGCGACCTGGTCGCTGAGCACCTTGAGCACGCACGGACCCGGGATCCCGGCGGCCGCGGCGACCGCTTCGTCCGGGGTGGCCGCGACGACCGCGGTCGCCATCGGGACGCCGTACGCCGCGAGCACGGCCGAGGACTCGGCCTCGCTGAGCGTGAGCGACCCGCGGGCCCGCGCCGCGGCCAGGACCTCGCGCACCTGCCCGGCGCGCACGTCCGAGGGGCGCCGGGGGGTCGGCAGCGGCGCACGCAGGGAGTGGTCGGCCACCCAGCTCAGCGCCCGGGCGGCCCGACTGGGGTCGGTGAAGCACGGGATGCCGAGCTCCCGCAGCCGCCGCCGCGGCTCTCCGCCGCCGCCGGACCACACGACGGCCATCGGCTTGTCGGTGCTCTGGAAGACCCGCTGGATCTGGGCGATGAGCGGCTCGGCGAAGGAGTCCGCGTTCCCGACGAGCACGCAGATCAGGTCGGTGTCTGGGTGCTCGGCGGCCAGGTCGAGCGCCTCGCTGAGCGAGGACTGGTCGGTGATCAGGGCCGCGGTGAGGTCCACCGGGTTGGTGGCCGAGCCGTACGACGGGAGCAGGGCGTCCAGCCGCGAGAGCCACGGCTCCTCCCACGGGTCGACGACCAGGCCGCGGGCGACGGCCGCGTCGGTCATCAGCACCCCGGCACCTCCGGACTCCGACATCACCGTCAGCCGGCGACCCCGGGCCCGACGTCCGGTGCTGAAGACCTGCGCGGCCTCGAGCAGCTCCTCCTGGGAGTCCACGCGCACCACGCC
The DNA here is from genome assembly GCF_003710085.1 of Nocardioides pantholopis. NCBI lineage: Bacteria > Bacillati > Actinomycetota > Actinomycetes > Propionibacteriales > Nocardioidaceae > Nocardioides > Nocardioides pantholopis. The sequence continues at coordinate 2,547,785 of NZ_CP033324.1, forward strand.
GGCGCGGCGTACCAACGCGTCGAAGACTGCGTCGTCGCCGCTGAGGGCGGCCGTGTGCGAGCCGGCGGCGCGCGAGCCGGCGGCGGACCTTCCGGACTTCAGCACCACGAGCGGGACGTCGCCGCGGTGCGCGCGGTGGGCGACGTCCATCAGCCGTGCCCCGTCCGCGGAGCCCTCCAGGTAGGCCAGCAGCACCTTCGAGGAGCCCTCGTCGAGGAGGCCGCCGAGCACCTCGGCGACCGAGAGGTCGGTCTCGTTCCCGGTGGCGACGTAGTAGGACATGCCGATGCGCTGGGTGTGCACCTCGTCCATGAGGAACGTGCCCACGGCGCCGCTCTGGCTGACGAAGCCGACCGGTCCCACCGGGAAGTCCTCGCGCTCGGCGAGCATCGGGGTGAAGGTCGGCACCACGCCGTTGCCGAAGCCGATGACGCCGAGGCAGTTGGGGCCGAGGACCCGCACGCCGCTCTCCGCGATGGCGGCCTCGAGGTCGCGCTGCAGCGCCGCGCCGCTCTCGCCCACCTCGGCGAACCCCGAGCCGGCGACGATCACGCAGCGCACGCCCTTTCGGCCCGCCGCCCGGACGGTCTCCGGCACCAGCGCGGCCGGGGTCATCAGCAGCGCCAGGTCGATCTCGCCGTCGACCTCTTCGAGCGAGGGGAAGCAGGGCAGCCCCTGGATCTCCTCGCGGCCGGGGTTGATCGGGATGATCCGGCCGGCGTAGCCGAACTTCTTCAGGTAGGCCACCGGGCGCCCGGACAGCTTCGCCGGGTCGGCCGAGGCACCGACGACCGCTATGGACCGGGGGTCCAGCAGGGCGGCCACGCCGACGTCGCGCCCGGCGTCCTCACCGATGTCCCGGCTGTGGTCCCGTTGCGGATGGAGGTCAGTGGTCATCGATCTCGAACTCCACGATTCCTGAGCAGGTGGTGGTGCCGTCGGCGGTGGTGACGGCCAGGTCGGCCACGACGCGCCGGCCATCCCGGGCCGAGACGGTGCCGGTACAGGTCAGCTGCGCCCCGGCGTACGTCGGCGCGGAGGACCGGTAGCGGGTGGCGACGATGCGGCCCCGCCCGGCGATCCACTCCTGGGCGCAGCGCAGCAGCAGGCCGCCGAGCATCGGGCCCTGGGCCAGCAGCCCGGGATAGCCCTCCGCGCCGGTCGTGTACGGCGCGTCGTAGTGCACGCGGTGGGGGTTCCAGGTCACCGCGGAGTAGCAGAAGAGCCGAACCTCGTCGGCGAGGAACGAGATCGGGGTCAGCGTGTCGCCCACCTGGGGCGCGACGGCGCTCATCGCAGGATCCGCACGTAGGTCTCCCGGACCTTGGGGGTGCCCGCGACGGCGTACTCGAGGTCGTAGGTGACGAAGGCGAGCGGACCGGAGCGGCCCTCCTTCTCCCGCAGCCCGGAGAGGGTCTTGGTGACGACGACGCCGTCCCCGGCCACGAGGTCGTCGAGGAACTCGACGGTGGTCTCCCCCGCCATCCGACGGGTCGCCGAGCTGGGCGGGGTCATGTCCGGACTGCCGCCGTCGGCCGCGAGCTCGCCGATCGGCACGATGTTGGGCAGCGCGTGCCGGATCACCATGTGGTAGCCGATCGGGGCGACCACGTCGCGGTGGCCCCGGCGCCTGGCGACCTCGGGGTCCAGGTGGACGGGGTCCTCGATGCCCATCACGTGGCAGTACTTGGCGATGTCCACGTCGGTGACGAGGTAGGGGCGGTAGGTCTGGGAGCGGCCCAGCTCCGCCGCCGCCTCGGGGGCGAGCAGGCTCATCGGTCCTCCTTCGTGCTCGTGGGGTGCCACAGCGGAACCGGGGACCCGTCCGGGCCCGTCTCGACCTGCCAGCGCCAGCGGGAATCGATCCCCAGCTTCTCGGGGTCGGCGGCGAGTCGGCCGATCAGCCGGATGCCGAGGCCCTCCGGGGCGAGCACGCCGACGGCGTACGGCGTGAGGTCGGCGAAGGCCGGCAGCGGGGTGCGGTGGACGACGGTCCAGGTGAAGAGGGTCGCGGTCGGCGGAGCGACGTCCCAGGCGAGGGCGTCGCCGTGGCAGCGGGGGCACACGTCGCGCGGCGGCCAGCAGGACCGCGCGCATGCCGCGCACGTCGGCACCAGCAGCCGGCCGTCGGCCAGGCCCGCGGTGTACGGCGCCAGCGCGCTCATCGGGCGTCCCCGGCCAGCAGGGCGAAGGCGCCGTCGCCGAGGTCGCCCCACCCGGTGACCGCGGCGATCTCCGCACCGACCACCTGCCGCTCCCCGGCGGTGCCGCGCAACTGGGTGACGGCCTCCACGACATGGTTGAGCCCGGCGACGTGACCTTCCGAGAGCAGCCCCCCGTGCGGGTTCACCGGGAGCGAGCCGCCGAGGGCGATGTTGCCGCCGAGGACGAAGTCGCCGGCGGTGCCGCGTTCGCAGAACCCGGCCTCCTCCAACTGCTGGACGACCTCGAAGGTGAAGCAGTCGTAGATCATCGCCACGTCGACGTCGTGCGGGCCGACACCGGCTCGCGCGTACGCCTCCGGAGCGGCGCTGGTCAGGCCGACCGAGAACGGGTCCTCGCGGTTCGCCAGGTCGTCGGCGGGCGCGGGACGCCCCTCGGTGGCCGCGAGCACGCGGACCATCGGGTGCGGTGCGTCGGCGGCCCGCTCGGCGGTGGTCACCAGGACCGCGGCGGCGCCGTCGGTCTCCAGACAGCAGTCGAACTTCAGGTAGGGGTCCGCGATCATCGGGGCCGCCAGGTAGTCCGCCATCGTGAGCGGGCGACCGTACATCTGGGCGTGCGGGTTCAACTGCGCGTGGGCGCGCATCGTGGTCGCGACGGTGCCGAGCACCTCACGGGAGAGGCCGAACTCGTGGAGGTAGCGCCGGCACAGCAGCGCGTACCACTGGGCCGGGGTGCTCAGCCCGTGCGGGTACTCCAACCCCAGCCGGAACTCCTGCCCGGCGAGCTGCTTGACCCGTTGGGCGATGCCGGTTCCGGAACGACCGTTGCGGGCGACGAAGACTACGACGTTCTCGGCGGCCCCCGCCTCGACGGCCATCGCGGCCAGCCGCAGGCCGGCCAGGGCGCTGGCGCCGCCCATCTGGGCCACGGCGGTGAACCGGACCCCGGTGAGCCCGAGCAGCCCCATCAGGTCCTCGCAGCTGGGCCCCATCGGGTACGGCACCACACCGTCGATCTCGGCCACGTCGATCCCGGCGTCCGTGGCCGCGGCCACGGTGGCCTCGAGGGCGAGCCGGCCGGTGGACCGACCACTGTCCGAGCTGAACTCGGTGCGTCCCACTCCGGCGAGACAGGCGCTGCGAGCGAGCACGGGCACCTCCTTCGGCACGTATCTTGTTCCGACCGATCGGTCTATTACGGGAGTAATCTGCTGTGTGAAATGCGTCATGTCAATGCCGCGGTCCAGAATTCTCCACAGTTGCACAGCATCAGCAGCCCACCGCCGACTGCCCAGAGAGCAGGCGCGACGGGCGCGAGCCGCCTCGAGAGGTCGTCACCTTCCTTGACGCCGACGAGTCGCCTCGGCGTTAATTAGCCCGACCGGTCTATTCATACCCAGAGGAGCCCCATGCTGTCCGCCGAAGACATCGACGCGTTCGAAGCCGGGGTCCGGGGACACCTGGGCCGTCTGTGGCCCGACGCCGGGGATCCGCAGGGGCGCGACCTGGATGCCCTGTGGCGGGTCGCCGCCGAGGAGGGCTGGCTGGCCCTCGAGGAGTTCGACGCCCTGGACGCGGTGCTGCGGGCCGCCCGCGCCTGCGGGCAGGTCGCCGTCCCGCTGCCCCTGGTCGACGCCTTCGTGGCGCGGCGACTCGTGGCCGACGAGTTGCTGGCGGCCGCCATCGCCGAGGGCGAGGTGCGCCCGGTCGTGGCCTTGGGCGCCGACCGGGTGCTCGTCGAGGCCGGCAGCGCCGCGACCCACGTCCTGCTGCTCGACGACGCGCCCCGGCTGGTGCCGCTGTGCGAGGCGCGCCCCCAGGACGGCGTCGCCGCCCCGGCCTGGTCCGAGGCCTCCTTGGCCCTCGACGAGGCCCACCCCTGCGACCCGACCCAGGCCGGTTGGGCCCGCGACGTGGTCCGGCTCGGCCTCGCCGCCCGCGCGCTCGCGGCCGCCGAGGCCGCCCTGGCCATGGCCGTGCACCACGCCTGCCACCGTGAGCAGTTCGGTCGCCCGGTCGGCACCTTCGGCGCCGTGCAGCAGCGGCTGGCGACCCTGCACATCGAGGCGACGGCGGCCCGACTGCTGGTCGAGGAGGCGGTGCGGCTCTACCAGTCCGGCGATCCCGGATGGCGCCTGGGCGCCCGGCTCGCCGAGGAGCACGTCGTGCTCTCCGCGCCGCAGATCCAGTTCGGCGCCCAGCACACACTCGGCGCGATCGGCTACTTCGAAGAGTCCGCAGCCCCCTGGCTGTTCCGCCGGGTGCTGGCCGACCTCGCCGTCCTCGCCACCCCGGTCGGGGACTCCGCCGCCGACCGGCTGCTCGCCGGCGGCTCGCTGCCGGCGCTGGACCGGACCCCGGAGGCGGCCGCGTTCCGGGAGCAGGTGCGCGAGCACTTCGCCCGCAAGGGGATCATCGGCCGGACCCGGCAGGCCCATGTCGACGACCCGCGGGCCGTGCGCAGCATCGCCGCGGCCGGCTTCCTCGGCCTCACGCTGCCCGAGGAGCACGGCGGCCAGGGCCGCGGCGCCCACGACCAGGCCGTGTTCATCGAGGAGATGGGCTACCACCGGGTCTCGGCGTACGTCTCGCTCAACGCCGTGCTTTTCCTCGGCAAGGCGGTCGCCGACCACGGCACGCCCGCCCAGCGCGCGCGCTTCCTGCCGATGATGCGTGACGGCGAGCTGCGGTTCTGCCTGGGCTACTCCGAGCCGGAGACCGGCTCGGACCTCGCGGCGCTGCGCACCCGGGCCGAGCGCGACGGTGACGAGTGGGTGGTCAACGGCCAGAAGCTGTGGACCACCCGCGCGCACCGCTCGGACTGGATGTGGCTGGCCGCGCGCACCGACCCGGACCCGAGCCTGCGGCACCGCGGCATCACCATCTTCCTGCTCCCGATGGACTCGCCGGGCGTGACCGTGCAGGAACACCGGTCCCAGGCCGGGGAGATCTCCTGCTCGGTCTTCCTCGACGACGTCCGGGTCAGCGACGACCTGCGGGTCGGGGAGGTCGGCGGCGGCTGGGCGGTGATCAACACCGCCCTGGCCGGCGAGCGGACCTCGATGGCCGCGGTGACGGCGTCCATGCACCGCCAGCTCGACGACCTCCTCGCACTGGCGCGCTCGGACGAGCGGCTGCTGGGTGCGGCCGGCTCCGCAGCGCGCGCCGACCTCTCCCGGATGGCCACCCGGCTCCAGGGGGCGCGCGTCCTGGTCCGCCAGGCGGTCGACGCGATCGCCGCGAACGGCGGCAGTCGGCTGGAGGCGCCCGCGGCCGCGGTGTGCGCCGGGGAGCTGGCGGTCGACTTCGCGGTCACCACCCAACGCCTGCTCGGCCCGACCGGCCTGCTCGGGGAGTCCGCGGAGCAGCCGGTCAGCCACGGCGCCTTCAGTCACCACCTGTTGATGGCCAGCAAGTCGGTCATCGGCGGTGGCACCAACGACATCCTGCGCGGCCTGGTGGCCCGGGGGCTGGGCCTGCCCCGCTGAGCCCCGGCCGCCTGACCCGAACCGTCCAGGCGGTGCGGGTCAGGCGGACGGGCGCTGGTTCGCTGGGCCCCGGTGCCACTGGGACAGGTGCCGCAGCCGGTCGACCTGCTCCCCCATCGCCTCGGTGTCGACGTCGGCGCCCCAGCCCCGGAACAGGGTCTCGCAGTACGCCGCGGACAGGTCCGCCGCCGACCAGGTGCCGCCGGGCTTGATCCACTGGTAGGTGTGGTTGTGCAGGTTGAGGAACTGCAGCGTCGCCAGCCGCGGGTCGATGTTCCGACGGAAGGTCCCGGCCTCGACCGCCTCGGCGATGCAGGTCTGGATGATCGACTCGAACTCGCGCCGCCGACCCCGGAACCGCTCCTTGTTCGCCGACCCCAGGTGCCGGTAGTCGTGCTCGTAGACCCAGATGTAGTCAAGCCGGCCGAGGATCGTCTCCATCAGGACGTCGGAGATGAACCGCAGCCGCAGGACCGGGTCCAGGCCCAGCCCGGAGACGGCGCGGGCGGACTCGACCAGCGGGGTGAGCACCCGCTCCTGGATCGCGACCAGCAGGTCCTCCTTGGACCCGATGTAGTGGTAGAGCGCGCCCTTGGCGAGCCCGACCCGACGGCCGAGCTCGGCGGTGCCGGTCGCGGCGTACCCCTGCTCGGCGAAGAGCTGGGCGGCCAGGTCGATGATCTCCTCGCGACGCGCCTCGAAACCGACGCCGTGGCCCGGCGGTCGACCCATGTCCCGTCCCCCTCGTCCGTCCAACCCGTCCACCAGCCGTCAGGACCGGGCCGGCGCTCCAGCGATCAGGTGGTCACCCGAGGCCGAGAACACCCGGGCCCAGCGTAATGCGTCGACCCCGCCGGGGCTGGCGAAGAGAACAAGGGTGCGGGTCGTCACCGGCACCAGCGCCAGATGGCCGTCGACCGACACCGGCCGCACCGCCGTCTCGGCATCACCGAGGACGGCGACCACGTTCCCGGGCTCCACGGCGGGCGCGGCCCGGCGGATGCCGGTGCCGGCCAGGTCGTGGAGCACCAGGCCGTTCCGGCCTTCGGCTGCTGAGCCGGCCGGGCAGGTGGAGACCGGCAGTCGAGAGGCCAGCCCCTCCGGGCTGAGGTCTCCCGCCTCCGCCGCGTCGAGCCACCGCGAGGCCGCACCGTCGGCGTGCCGGAGCCGGACGGCGTGCGGCGTCCCGAGCTCCTTCAGCGCGCGCAGCAGAGCGTGCGCGACCTCCCCCGCGCCGGCCGCCGCGTCGAGGGTCAGCTCGGCCATCGTGGCGCCGCAGGACACGTCCTCCGGGTGCCGGTGGTCCCCGGTGACGTCCGACGTCGCCGAGGTGGAGGCCGCGGCGGCGGCCTCCACCTCGGCCACCGTGACCCGGCCCGCGCCACGTGCCCGCAGCGGGTCCAGGGCCACCCCCAACGCCCGTGCCCGGGCCCGCACCCAGGGCGTCACCGGGCGCTGGTCGCCCTCGGTCGGCGGCTGCTGCGGCTGCCGGGCGGCCAGCGGCGCCTGCTGGACAGCGCTCACACCTGCACCGCCCGCCGGATCGCGTCGGCGATCACCGCGCGGTCCGGGAGCCACAGCTTCTCCAGCGCCGGGGCGTACGGCGCGGGCATCGCCGGCGGGGCGACCCGCACCACGGGGGCGTCGAGGTACCAGAATCCCTCGTTGGCCGCCATCGCCGCGATCTCGGCGCCGACCCCGAAGTCCATGACGCCCTCGTGCACGATCACCAGGCGGTGCGTGTGGCGCACGGACTCCAGGATGGTCTCCCGGTCCAGCGGCATCACCGTGCGCAGGTCGATGACCTCGGCCGAGATGCCCTCGGCGGCCAGCTCGTCGGCGGCCGCCTCGGCCTCCACCGCGAGTCGGGAGTAGGACACCACCGTCACGTCGGTGCCGGGGCGGCGCACCCTGGCCTTGCCGAGCGGCACGCGGTAGTCCTCGGGCGGCTGCGGTCCCTTCATGCCGTACTGCAGCCGGTTCTCCACGAACACCACCGGGTTCGGGTCCTGGATCGCCGAGCGCAGCAGCCCGTAGGCCTCGGTGGGGTTCGAGGGCATCACCACGGTCAGTCCCGGCACATGGGCTAGCAGCGCCTCCAGGCTCTGCGAGTGCTGGCTGCCCGAGGACCGGCCGGCGCCGAACTGGGTGCGCACGACGAGCGACATGGGCGCCCGCCCTCCGGTCATGAACCGCAGCTTGGCCGCCTGGTTGAGCAGCGCGTCGAAACAGACCCCGATGAAGTCCATGTACATCAGCTCGACCACGGGCTTCTTGCCCGCCATCGCCGCGCCGACCGCCGAGCCGAGCACCGCGCTCTCGGAGATCGGGGTGTCCAGGACCCGGCCGGGGAACGCCTCGGCCAGCCCCCGGAACAGCCCGAAGACGTTGCCGCCGGCCGCGACGTCAACTCCGGCGACGTAGACCGAGGGGTCGGCGAGCATCTCGTGCTCGATCGCCTGGCGCACGGCCGCCATGGTCTTGAAGACCGGGGCGTCGGCAGAGACCTCCGCCGGCTCGGCCACCGCGGCCCGCTCGGCGTAGACGAAGTCGGTCAGGCTGAGCGGCTCGGGCTCGGGGTCCAGCCGCGCCTGCGCGACCGCGGCCTCGATCTCGGTCTCGACCTCATCCTCGACGCCGCGGACCGTCGCCTCCTCGACGCCGGCCTCGGCGAGCCGCCGGCGGGCGACCACGAGCGGGTCACGCCCCTGCCAGGTGGTGAGCTCCTCGGGCGTGCGGTAGCGCTGCGGGTCCCCCTCGTAGTGGCCGTGCCACCGGTAGGTGTCGGCCTCGAGGATGCACGGCCCGCTGCCCGCGCGCATCGCCTCGATGAGGCGGGACGTGGCCTCCGCGACCGCCACCACGTCGTTGCCGTCGACGAGGTGGTGCTCCATCCCATAGCCGGCGGCCCGCGCCGCGAGCGGCGCCCGGTGCTGGCTGGCCTCGGGTGAGAACTCCGAGTAGTGGTTGTTCTCGCACAGGAAGAGCACCGGGAGGTTCCACACCCCGGCCAGGTTCAGGGCCTCGTGGAACATGCCCTGCGCGACGGCGCCGTCGCCGAAGAACGCGACCACGACCCCGTCGCCGTCCAGACGCGCGGCCTGGGCGGCGCCGGTGGCGATGGGCAGGCCGGCGCCGACGATGCCGTTGGCCCCGTAGATGCCGAGGCCCGGGTCGGCGATGTGCATCGATCCGCCCCGGCCCCCGCAGGTGCCGGTGGACTTGCCCATCAGCTCCGCGAACATCCCCTGCACGTCCAGGCCCTTGGCGATGCAGTGCCCGTGGCCGCGGTGGGTCGAGGTGATGCCGTCGGTACGCCGCAACGGCCAGCAGGCGCCCACCGCGGAGGCCTCCTGCCCGATCGAGAGGTGCACGAAGCCGGGCACCTCGGTGTCGCGGTACAGCGCCGAGGTCTGCTCCTCAAAGCGGCGGATGCGGACCATCCGGCGGTACATCTCGACCAGGTCCTCGGCGGCAAGGCTCACCATGCCGACCACCCCCCGTCCACGGTCAGCGTGCTGCCGGTGACGAAGGAGGCGGCGTCCGAGAGCAGGAACACCGCGGCTCCCACCAGCTCGTGGGGCAGGCCGGTCCTGCCCATCGGCGTCCGGGACCGGATCCGATCCCCCCACCGGCTCTCCAGCAGCCCGTGACTCAGGTCGGTGTCGTAGTAGCCCGGGGCGAGGTTGTTGACCCTCACCCCCGCCGTGGCCCACTCCAGCGAGAGCACCCGGGTCAGCGCCTCCACCCCGCCCTTGCTGGCGGCGTACGCCGCGATGCGCTCGAAGCCCTGCCGGGCGTGCACCGAGGTGACGTTGACGACCGAGCCGGAGCCCTGGGCGAGCATCTGCCGGCCCGCGGCACGGGCACACAGGAAGGTGCCGGTCAGGTTCACCCCAAGCACCTGGCGCCAGTCGGCGGCGGCCACGTCCACCGCCGGCGTGAACGTCGGGCTGATGCCGGCGCCGTTCACCAGTCCGTCCAGGCGTCCGTGCCGGGCCACGATCTGCTCGACCGCCGCGTCCACGGCCGGCTCGTCGTCCACCGTGAGCGCGATCGGCGAGCACGAGTCCCGCGGCAGCTCGGCGACCAGCCGGTCGAGGTCCTCGGCGCTGCGCGCGCTGAGCACTACCTGCGCCCCCGCCGCCACCAGGCCGGTCGCGACCGAGCGACCCAGCCCGCGGCTGGCGCCGGTCACCCAGACGACCTTGCCGTCGAGGCGCACGGCGGGCGCCTGTCCCGCCGCGCTCATCGCTGGCTCCCGGTCGTGGCGTCGCGGAGCTCGCGCTTGAGCACCTTGCCGCTGGGGGTCCGGGGCAGCGAGGAGAGGATGTCGAAGCGCTGTGGAACCTTGAACCTGGCCAGGCGCTCCAGGCAGAACTCCCGGAGCTGGTCGGCCCCGACACCGGCCCCGTCGCGGACCACGACGAACGCCCGCGGGACCTGCCCCCAGCGCTCGTGGGCCATGGCCACCACGGCGGCCTCGACCACGTCGGGGTGCTCGTAGAGCACGCGCTCGACCTCGGGGGAGGCGATGTTCTCTCCTCCGGAGACGATCATGTCCTTCATCCGGTCCTCGATGTAGAGGAAGCCGTCGGCGTCGAGACGGCCGAGGTCACCGGTGTGGAACCAGCCCCCGCGCAGCGCGGCCGCGGTGGCCTCCGGGTCGCGCCAGTAGCCGCCGAAGACCTTGGGTCCGCGCAGCACCACCTCGCCCACCTCGCCGGGCGCCACGTCCCGGTCCTCGTCGACGACGCGGAGCTGCAGGTGCGGGACCGGCCGGCCGACCGACCCGAGCTTGCCGCGCATGTGGTCGCGGGTCATGTAGGTGTCGCCCGAGACCGTCTCGGTGAGCCCGTAAGCGTCGGCGAACCAGACGTCGGGCATCAGGTCGAGGATCTGGGCGAGCCGGGCCTCGGGCATCTTCTCCCCGCCGCTCAGGATGGTCTCCAGCGATCCCAGGTCGGAGGTCGCCACCCGCTCGTGCTGGAGCAGCGCGTTGACCATCGCGGGGGCGAGCCAGACCGTGGTGGGCCGGTGCCTCTCGACGAGGTCGAGGGTCTCTCCGGCCTCGAACCTGGTCTGCAACACCAGCGAGCCTCCGGCGTGCAGGGCCGTGAGGCCGCCCATGTCCAAGGCGCCGACGTGGTAGAGCGGGCCGCTCACGAGCGCGATGTCCCGCTCGCTCCAGCCGAGCAGGATCAGCATGCCCAGGCTCTTGTACATGAAGTTGCGGTGGCTGATCATCACGCCCTTGGGCCGTGACGTCGTCCCCGAGGTGTACATCAGCCGCTGCAGGGCGTCGCCGGGCAGGTCCACGACCGGCACCCGGGCGCCGGCCCGGCGCTCGACCAGCCGCTCGTAGCTGGCCTCCTCGCCGACCTGCGTCCGCTCCCCCGCGCCGCCCTCGACGACCAGCACGTGCTCGAGGGTGTCGAGCTCCAGGGCCAGCAGGTCCAGGTGCGGAGCGAGCTCCGCGTCGCACACCACCACCCGGGCGCCCGCGTGGCCGAGGATGTAGGACCACTCGGCCGGCGAGAGCCGCAGGTTCAGGGGCAGGAACGCCGCCCCCAGCCGGTTCGTCGCGTAGATGGTCTCGAAGAACTCCACCCGGTTGGGCAGCAGGATCGCGACGACGTCGCCGACGCCGACGCCGAGGTCGGCCAGTCCGGCCGCCAGGGCGTGCACGCGGTCGAGCAGCTCGGCGTTGGTGCGGGTGGTGGCGCCGTGCGTCAGCACCACCTTGTCCGGGCGGGTCGCGGCGTGGTGGTCGAGGGTGAAGGCAAGGTTCTCCACGGCTGGCTCCTCGGTCAGGCGGAGCGCGGGCCGGCGCTGCGCAGCAGGTCTCGGGCGATGACGTCGCGCTGGATCTCGTTGGTCCCCTCGCCGATCTCGAGGATCTTGGCGTCGGCGAAGAACCGGGAGATCTCGGACTCGAGGATGTAGCCGTAGCCCCCGTGGATCTGCACGCTGGTGCTGGCGGCGCGGTTGGCGACCTCCGAGGCGTACAGCTTCGCCATGGCCGCCTCCTGGGAGAACGAGAGTCCCTGGTCCGCCAGCCAGGCGGCGCGGTAGACGAGGCCGCGGGCGGCGGCGACCTCGGTCGCCATCGTGGCCAGGTGGTGGCGTACGGCCTGGAAGTCCGCGATCGGCCGCCCGAACTGGCGGCGGCCGGCGGCGTGCGCCAGGGCGAGGTCCAGGGCGGCCTGGGCGAGCGAGAGCGACAGCGCCGCCACGCTGATCCGGCCGCCGTCGAGGACGGCGAGGAACTGCTGGAGTCCGGCGCCGGCGTCCCCGATCAGGTGGTCCTCGGCGACGACGCAGTCCTCGAAGACCAGCTCCCGGGTGTCGAGCGCGTGCCACCCGAGCTTCTCGAGCTTGCGGCCCTGCCGGTAGCCCGGGGTCCCGGTGGGGACGTAGAACACGCCGAACTCGCGGCTGCCCGGCTCGCCCGTGCGCGCCAGCAGCGTGACGCCCTGGCTGATCGGCGTGCCCGCGTTGCTGATGAACATCTTGGTCCCGTTGATCACCCACCCCTCGGCGGTGCGCTGCGCCCGGGTGGTGATGCCGGCGGCATCGGAGCCCGCGCCGGGCTCGGTGAGCCCGAACGCCGCCAGCGCGCGTCCCTCGGCCAGCGGGCGCAGCCAGCGCTCCTTCTGCTCCGGGGAGCCGAAGGACGCCAGTGGCAGCGAGCCGATCGTCGAGTGGGCGTTCCACGCCGCGGCGACGGACTGGTCGGCGCGGCCGATCTCCTCCATGGCGGTGACGTAGGCCAGGTAGCCCGCGCCGGACCCGCCGTGCTCGGGGTCGATCAGCATGCCCATCAGGCCCAGGTCGCCCATCGCGTGGAACAACTGCGGCGGCACCTCCCCGACGCGCGACCACTCGGCGGCGTGCGGGGCGATCTCCTTCTGGGCGAAGGCGGTGCACATCTCGCGCAGCGCGCGCAGTTCGGGATCGAGCTCGTGGTCCATCTGGGTCACCTTTCGGGCTGGAGGAGCACCTTGGCTCCGGAGCTTCGGTCCGCGAGGAGCGCGTCGAAGGCGGCGATCCCGTCGGCGAGGGGAACCACGCCGGAGATCATCGGACGGGGGTCGAGGCGGCCGGCCGCCATCAGCGCCAGCACGCGGGGGATGTCGTAGCTGTAGCCAAGGGAGCCGCGCACGGTGCGCTCGTAGAGCACGATCTTGCGGGCGTCGAGGGTCAGGTCGGCACCGCCGATGCCCGCCATCACCACCGTGCCGCCGCGGCGCACCGTGTCCACCGAGGCCACCGCGACGGCGTTCACCCCGGTGGCTTCGAGGACGACGTCCGGGCCCACGCGGCCGGTCGCGAGGAAGACCTCGCGGCGTACGTCGCTCGCCGTGGGGTCCAGTACGACGTCGGCGCCGAGTTCGGTGGCCAACCGCCCCCGTGCCGGGCTCGGCTCGGACACGAAAACCTGACCTGCGCCCGCGGCGCGGGCAGACAGCACGCAGGCCAAGCCGATCGGCCCGGCGCCCTGAACCAGCACGTTGTCCCCCGGCCGGACCCCTCCGCGGGTGACCGCGTGCAGGCCCACGGCCAGCGGCTCGGCGACGGCGGCGAGCTCGTCGGGCACCGCATCCGGCACGACGTGGACGTTGCCGAGCGGCGCTCGCACATGCGAGGCGAACCCGCCGTCCACGGCCAGCCCGATCGAGCCGCTGGCCGGGCACTGCTGGTACTGGCCCACCCGGCACCACCGGCAGGCCCCGCACCGGACCGTGGGATCCACGACGACACGGGTGCCGACGCGGAGCCCGGCCGCCTCGGCCGCGACGCGGTCGCTCTCGTCGATCTCCCCGACCCGACCGACGAACTCGTGGCCGAGGGTGACCGGAGGCTCCTGGCCGGTCAGCCGGTGCGGCCCGCGCGGGATCATCGAGGGTCCGTGCGCGTACTCGTGCAGGTCGGTGCCGCACAGTCCGCACAGGGCCACCTCGACCACCAGCCGGCCGGGCTCGGCCGTGGGCTGCGCGACGTCCTCCAGGCGCAGGTCCCGCGGCCCGTGCCAGCGCAGCGCCCTCATCGGGTGCCCGTCGCGGCGGTGGCCCGCCTGCGGCTGCGGGCGGCCACGAAACCGGCGATCGCCTGCCGGCAGGCGTCGGTGTCGAACAGGGCCCCGATCAGCTCCTGCTCGATGGCGTGGGCGTCGGGCGAGTACGCCGTGTCGACGGCTCGCTTGACCGCCGCGAGAGCGGCTGCGGACGTGCCGCGGAACTCCTCGGCGAACTCGTGGGCCCGGGCCGGTGGGTCGGCGTGGATCTCGTCGACAAGCCCGGCCTCGAGCGCCTCAGCGGCCGACAGCCGGGTTCCGCGCAGGATCAGCCACCGGGCCCGGTGCGGGCCCAGCAGGCGAGTCAGGCGCCGCACTCCCCCGGCGCCTGGCATGAACCCCAGACCTACCTCCGGCAGGCCGACGCTGGCGGCCGGATCAGCGATCCGGTGGTCGGCGGCCAGGGCTAGCTCCAGGCCACCACCCAGGGCGGCACCGTTCAGTGCGGCGACGACCGGCATCGGGAGCTCGGCGAGCCGGGTCGCCACGCGGGCCAGTCGCTCGTTCCAGGACCCGAACGCGGGCGGATCCAGGCGGGCGAGCTCCTCGAGGTCCGCACCGGCACAGAAGACCCGGCCGCCGCCGACCACGACCAGACAGCACGGCCGATCCCGCTCGACCTGGTCGACGGCCGACTCCAGGGCGTCCACGGCGGCCCCGTCGAGGACGAAGACGCGGCCAGGTTCGCCGAGTGTCACGGTGCCGACGTCGTCGGCGGCCGCGTAGGTCACCGCCGCGGCTCGGGTGGGGATTGGGGTCACAACATCCTCCTCGAGAGCGGCACTTTCGATTAATTGGTCCGATCAGTCTATTAAATGGTCCGCTCCCACCACAAGGGTTGGCGATTGCATTTCTTAAGCCCCCGCGTTCTGCCGACCAGTCGGTCGGACGCGGGCCGTGGAGCCGCGGCGAGGTTGCCCCGGGCCACCCGTTGGGTACTTGCCGCCGAGCCCGCCCGAGGAGACGCAGACATGACGCCGATGGAGCCCATTCCGGAGACGGTCCAGGCAGCCCGCCACCTGGAGGCGCGCGGCCAGGCCGGCGGCCTCCTCGAGGCGCTCACCGAGCTCGCCGAGGAGGCCCGGGCGGTGGTGCCCGACCTGGTCAGCGTGAGCATCACCCGGCACGCCGAGGAGGTCAGCTTCACGGTCGTCGCCACCGACGGCCCGGCCGCGTTGCTCGACGCCGTCCAGTACGCCGCGGGCGGCCCGTGCCTGGACACGGCGACCTTGGCGTCACCCCAGCACGCCCGGGCCGACGACGTGCTCGACGAGCAGCGGTGGCGGCTGTTCGCCCAGGCGACCGCTGCCGAGGGGATCCGCAGCACCCTGAGCCTTCCCCAGGTCGTCCGGGGCCGGGTCGCGGGCAGCGTCAACCTCTATGCCTCCTCACCGACCGCCTTCGACGGCCACCACGAGGAGCTGGCCGCGATCTTCGGGGCGGTGGCGGCCGGCGCCGTCACCAACGCCGACCTGGCCTTCACGACCCGGCGCGCCGCCGAGGCCACCGCCGGGCACCTGCACGACCAGGACGTCGTCGAGGCGGCGGTGCAGGTCATCGCCCGCCAGACGGGCGTGAGCGACGCCGTCGCGCGCCGCCGGCTGGCGATCGCGGCCGAGCACGCCGGGGTCAGCGTCGCCGCGCTGGCGCGGATCGTCGTTGAGACCGACACCGAGACCGAGACCGGGCAGCAGCGCGGCGATGACGGCTGAGGGCGCTCGGCTCGTCTGCGTCCCGGGGCTGGGGCTCAACGAGGCCAGCTGGCGACCGACCCTCCAGGCGCTGCGGGCCGCCGGCTCGCGCCGGGAGCAGGCGGTGCTCGAGCTGCCCGGGTACGGCGTGCGTCCCGCACGGGGCGCCGACCTGCGACCCGAGGCGCTCGCCGCGGTCCTGGTCGACGCGCTGCGCCGCAGGCCCGCGCGCCCGACCGTCCTGGCCGCGCACTCAGCCAGCTGCGGGATCGTCGCCCACGCGGTCCTCCAGGCGCCCGAGCTGGTCTCGGCCCTGGTGCTGGTCGGCCCGATGACCGACCCGCGCGCCGGGACCTGGCCCAGGATGGCCGGACGCTGGCTGCGCACCGCAGGCTGGGAGCGTCCGAGCCAGGTCCCGGTGCTGGCGCGCACCTACGCGACCACCGGGCCGGCCTGGATCGCACGCACCATGGACCACGCCCGTCGCGAGGACCTGCGCACGGTCGTCCGCCAGGTCCACGCCCCGGTCCTGGTGGTCCGCGGCCGCCACGACCGGATCTGTCCGCAGGACTGGGCCGACGAGCTCGTCGCGGCGGCCCCCGGCCGGGCGCGGTCGGTCACCCTGGACGCCGGCGCGCACATGGTGCCGCTGACGCACGGTGCGCGCCTGGCGGCGGCGCTGACCGAGGCCTGGTGACCGCACCCCAGGTTTGGAGCGCCTGAGCAGGGATACCCGCATGTGTTTCCGCTCACGTTCCCGGCTTGCCGATCGCGATGGAGTGCTGATGGTCGCCACCACCACCTACCGCTCGACCACCGCTCCTCGGCGCCCGCTGGGGACGACGCTCGTCCGGATCATGACGACGACCGATCACAAGCTGATCGGCAAGCTCTACCTCAGCACCGCGTTCATCTGGTTCCTGGTCGGCGGGCTGCTGGCGCTGGTGATCCGCAGCGAGCTGGCCTTCCCGGGCAACCAGGTCGTCAACGACGAGGTCTACAACCAGCTGTTCACCATGCACGGCGCGATCATGCTGCTGCTGTTCGCGACGCCGCTGTTCTTCGGCTTCGCCAACGTGATCATGCCGCTGCAGATCGGGGCGCCGGACGTGGCGTTCCCGCGGATGAACATGCTCAGCTACTGGTTCTACCTCTTCGGCGGACTGATCGCGGCCTCCGGCTTCCTCACCCCGCAGGGCGCCGCCGACTTCGGCTGGACGGCGTACACCCCGCTCTCCGACGCGGTGCGCTCGCCCGGGGTGGGCGGCGACCTGTGGATCATGGGCCTCTACCTGGCCGGCCTCGGCACGATCCTGGGTGCCGTCAACTTCGTCACCACGATCATCTGCATGCGGGCCCCCGGAATGACGATGTTCCGGATGCCGATCTTCACCTGGAACACGCTGATCACCAGCCTGCTGGTGCTGATCGCCTTCCCGATCCTCGGCGGCGCGCTGCTCTCCCTGGAGGCCGACCGCCAGCTCGGGGCGCACGTCTTCGACACCTCGAACGGCGGGCCGCTGCTGTGGCAGCACCTGTTCTGGTTCTTCGGGCACCCGGAGGTCTACATCATCGCGCTGCCGTTCTTCGGCATCGTCTCCGAGATCCTGCCGGTCTTCAGCCGCAAGCCGATCTTCGGCTACGTCGGCCTGGTCGGCGCCACGCTGGCGATCGCGCTGTACTCGGTGGCTGTCTGGGCCCACCACATGTTCGTCACCGGCGCGGTGAACCTGCCGTTCTTCTCCGGCATGACCTTCATCATCGCGGTGCCCACCGGCGTGAAGTTCTTCAACTGGATCGCCACGATGTGGGGGGGATCTCTGTCCTTCGACACCCCGATGCTGTGGTCGATCGGCTTCCTGGTCTCGTTCCTGTTCGGTGGTCTCACCGGAGTCATCCTGGCCAGCCCGCCGCTGGACTTCCACGTCACCGACTCCTACTTCGTGGTCGCGCACTTCCACTACGTCGTCTTCGGCACCGTCGTCTTCGCGATGTTCGCCGGGTTCTACTTCTGGTGGCCGAAGTTCACCGGCCGGATGCTCGACGAGCGGCTCGGAAAGATCCACTTCTGGCTGCTCTTCGTCGGCTTCCACACCACGTTCATGGTCCAGCACTGGCTCGGTGTCGAGGGCATGCCGCGTCGCTACGCCGACTACCTGCCCCAGGACGGCTTCACGTTGCTGAACCAGATCTCCACCGTCGGCGCGTTCCTGCTCAGCCTCTCGATGCTGCCGTTCTTCTACAACCTCTACGTCTCCCAGCGTCACCCCCAGGTGGGGGTCGACGACCCCTGGGGCTGGGGCCGCTCCCTGGAGTGGGCCACCAGCAGCCCGCCGCCGCGGCACAACTTCCACAACCTGCCGCGGATCCGCTCGGAGTCGCCCGCCTTCGACCTCCACCACCCGGGAGTCGCGCTGCTGGAGCTCGACGAGAACCCCGCCGAGGAGGCGGACGGCGGCGAGGGCGTCGCCGACGCCCCGGAGCAGGCCGGCCGGCGCGAGTACCTCACCGAGGAGGTGGGCGGCGCCCCGGCCGTCCCCGGAACCGGTGAGCAGACGGGAACCGCCACCGGGGACGAGTCCGGCGACGGGCCCACCAGCCGCCAGGGGCCGTGGAAGCGGTTCTCCACTGCGCTCTACGTGCTCGGCGCCGTCGTGGTGGGCCTGCTCGCCATGCTCGTCGTCGGCATCTGGATGTCCCGAGGCTGAGGACCCGCGCCCGAGGACCCGCAGTCGGTCCCCGCGCGTCGGTGCGGCAGGCTGGGACCATGACCTCGGGGGACGGCGCACACGACGAGCACCCGGCCGACCTGGGCGAGCGGCTCGCCGACTGGCTCCAGGAGCTGGGGCTGGCCTCCGCGCTGGCCGAGGCCGGGCTGCCGACGCTGGACCGGGACCCGCAGGGCCGCGCGGTGTGGACCGACCCCGGCACCCGCAAGCCGCTGACCCGCGACCAGCTCGAGCAGCTCGACCGGCTCCTGCACCACGAGGGCTCCGACCCGCGGCACGCCGTACCCGTCCCGCTGGTGCAGATCGCGCGCCGGGCGCGGGTGCGCGAGGTGCTGCTCGCCAGCCCGTGGCTGACCTACGAGACGCTGGCCGGGCTGCGCGGCACCTCGGTCGAGGCCACCCGCTTCTGGGTCCACAAGACCAACGCCGAGCGCCGCCTGCTCGTCGTCGCCGCGGACGAGCGCACGCTCGTCCCCGCCTTCCAGCTCACCGCGGACGGTGAGCCGCGCCCCGACCTGGTGCCGGTGCTCGACCCGCTGCTCGCGGCCCGAATGGACCCCTGGCACGCCTGGACCTGGCTGACCCAGCCCGCGGCCCTGCTCGGCGGCCTGGTCCCGGAGCGGGCCGTGGCAGACCCGGAGACCGCCGACCTGGTGCTGCACGCCGCCGTCCGGCTCTCCGAGCGGGTCCGCGCCCGGGCCTGAGCCGGTCCGGCTCAGCGGGCCTCGAGCACCCGCCGCAGGAACTGCTGGGTCCGCTCCACCTGCGGATCGGTGAGGACCTCCGCGCCGCCGCGCTCGGCCACGACGCCGCCGTCGAGGAACAGCACCTGGTCGGCGACGTCGCGGGCGAAGCGGACCTCGTGGGTGACGATCACCAGCGTCCAGCCCTGCTCCGCGAGGTCCCGGATCACGCCGAGCACCTCCCCCACCAGCTCGGGGTCCAGCGCCGAGGTCGGCTCGTCGAGCAGCAGTACGTCGGGGCGCAGCGCGAGGGCGCGGGCGATGCCGACCCGCTGCTGCTGTCCGCCGGAGAGCTCGGCCGGATAGGCGTCCTCACGCCCGGCCAGGCCGACCTGAGCCAGCAGCGCGCGCGCGTCCGCCACCGCCTCCTCGAGCGGGCGGCCCTGCACCTGGACGGGCCCCTCGATGATGTTGCCCAGCACGGTCCGGTGCGGGAACAGGTGGTGGGACTGGAAGACCATGCCGCTGCGGGCCCGCAGCGTTCGCAGCACCCGGCGCTGGTCGGCGCGGCCCGAGGGCAGCGCCCCGAAGTCGACCGACGCCTCCCCGATCCGGACCCGCCCGGCGTCCGGGAGCTCCAAGGCGTTGAGCGAGCGCAGCACGGTGGTCTTGCCCGACCCCGACGGGCCGAGGATGACAGTGGCGGTTCCCGCAGCGGTCGTGAAGTCGACCCCGCGGAGCACCGGCTGGCCACCGAAGGACTTGGTCAGGCCCTGCACGTCGACGAGCGCGCGGTCGGTCCCGGGCGTGGTCATACGGCGTACCTCCCCAGCCGGCGCTCGAGCCGGCCCTGGCCGAGCGAGACGACGTAGCAGACGACCCAGTAGTACAGGGCCGCCAGCGCGTACAGCGGCAGGTACTCGGTGCTGAGCGCCGCGGCGACCTGGGCCTCCAGGAACAGCTCGGGGACCAGCACCAGCGAGGCCAGCGAGGTGTCCTTGACCAGGGAGAGCAGGGTGTTCGACAGCGGCGGGACCGCGATCCGCGCCGCCTGCGGCAGGATGATGCGCCGCAGCGCCTGCCAGTACTCCATGCCGATCGTGCGTGCCGCCTCGAGCTGGCCGCGGGGCACCGCGAGGATCGAGGAGCGGATGATCTCGGCGCCGTAGCCGCCCACGTTGAGGCTGAGCGCCAGGCAGGCGGCCACGTAGCTGGGCATCTTGACCCCGACCTGCGGCAGCCCGTAGAAGACGATGAACAGCTGCACGAGCAGCGGGGTGCCGCGGATCACCGAGACGTAGAACCGGGCGGGCAGGGTCAGCAGCCGGGACGGCGAGAGCCGCGCCAGGGCCACCGCCAGGGCGATGGCCAGCCCGAGCACGAAGCTCACGATCGTGAGCGGGATCGTGCCCTTGATGGTGCCGCGCAGCATCGGCCAGGCGGCGTCCTGGACCACGTCCCAGCGGCTGCGGCCGGTGTCGGACCCCCCGAGGTCCACGTCGCCGCCATCGGGGACCGAGACGTCCGCGCCGAAGTACTCCTCGGAGATCTCCGCGAGTGTTCCGTCGTCGGCGAGCTCCTCCAGGGCGCGGTTCGCCTCCGCGTGCAGCGCGGTCTCGGACTGGCGGAACACCAGCGCCTGCTCGCCCTGCTCGCCCTCGATCTCGCCGGCGATCTTGATCTCGTCCGACCCGGTCGAGGCGAGGTAGTCGAGGACGGCGATGTTGTCGTTGACGGTGGCGTCGACCCGACCCTGCGCGAGCAGCTCAGCGGTCTGGGCGAACCCCTCGACCGACTGCACCCGGGCGCCCGCGTCGCGAGCCACCTGCGCCCAGTTGCTGGTCTCGGTCTGGGCGGTGGTGCGGCCCTCGAGGTCCTCCAGCGAGGTGATGTCGTCGGTGTCCGCGGCCGTGACGATCACGCCGCGCGAGTACGTGTACGGGCGGCTGAGGAGGTAGCGCGCCTCCCGCTCGGGGTTGACGGTGACCTGGTTGGCGATCACGTCGATGCGCTCGGCGTCCAGCGCGGGGAACAGCGCGTCGAACCGGGCCCGGACGAACTCCAGGTCCCATCCGGCGCGGTCCGCGACCGCCTCGATGACCTCGATGTCGTAGCCGGTGAGCTCCCCGGTGCGCGGGTCGACGAAGCTGAAGGGCGGGTACGTGCCCTCGGTCCCGACCCGGACCACCCGGCGCTCGTCCTGCTCCTGCGCGGCCACCGGCGACCCGGATGCGAGCAGCATCCCGACGACGCCCACCAGCAGCAGGAACGCCCACAGCAGCCGTGGTGATCGGGGTCCGGGTCTCATGGGTCACTCACGGTCGGGGGGTTGGGGCGCAGCCCGGTACCCCGGCGGGTGCCGCAGGCACCGTCCGGGTCGGGGTTGGTGCCGAAGGCACCGTCCGGGTCGAGGTTGTGGACTAGGAGGCGGCCGGCGCCGCGCCCGGGCCGGTCAGCGAGCCGAGCACCGGGGTGTCGTCGAGACCGAGGACGCGCGCTGTCCGCCCCAGGACCTCGGCTGCGAGGGCCGGGTCGGCGGACAGCTCGGTGCCGTAGCTGGGGATCATCTTCTCCAGCGCGGGACGCCAGTCCTCGAAGCGGTCGGGGAAGCAGCGCGCCATGACGTCGAGCATGATCGGAACGGCGGTCGAGGCCCCCGGCGAGGCGCCGAGCAGCCCCGCGATGGAGCCGTCGGAGGCCGCGATCACCTCGGTGCCGAACTGGAGCACGCCGCCCTTGCCGGGCACTCGCTTGATCACCTGGACCCGCTGGCCGGCCGTGATCTTCTCCCAGTCCTTGGCGTCGGCGTCGGGATAGAACGCCTGGAGCTCGGCGAGCTGGGTCTTCTTGCTGGCCAGCAGCTGCTGGACGAGGTAGACGACCAGGCTCAGGTTGCGCACGCCCACCTGCAGCATCGGCACCAGGTTGTGCAGGCGCACCGAGCGCAGCAGGTCGAACAGCGAGCCGTTCTTGAGGAACCGCGGGCTGAACCCGGCGTACGGCCCGAACATCAGGCTGGGCCGGCCGTCGACGACGCGGGTGTCGAGGTGCGGCACCGACATCGGCGGGGCGCCCACGGCGGCCTTGCCGTAGACCTTGGCCTGGTGGCGGGCCACGAGCTCGGGGTTCGTGGTGCGCCAGAACTCGCCGCTGACCGGGAACCCGCCGAAGCCACGGATCTCCGGGATGCCGGAGCGCTGGAGCAGGGTGAGCGCCTGGCCGCCGGCGCCGACGAAGACGAAGCGGGCGGTCGCGTCGAAGTGGCCGGAGCCGTCGAGGTTCTTGCCGCGCACCCGCCATCCGCCGTCGACGCGGGTGAGCCGGCGCACCTCCACCCCGACCTCGAGCTCCAGGGCGCCACGGTCGCGCAGCCCCGCGATCAGCTGCCGGGTCAGCGACCCGAAGTCGACGTCGGTGCCGCCCAGGGAGCGGGTCGCGGCGACCGGCTCGGTGCGGTCGCGGCCGGCCATGAGCAGCGGGGCCCAGTCCGCCAGGACCTCGGGGTCCTCGGTGAACTCCATCCCCGCGAAGAGCGGGTTCTCGCGCAGGCCGTCGTAGCGGTTGCGCAGGTAGGTGACGTTCTCGGCGCCCCACACGAAGCTCAGGTGCGGGGCCGGGTGCACGAACGAGGACGGGTCGGGCAGCTGGCCGTTCTCGACGAGGAAGGCCCACACCTGGCGGGTCAGCTGGAACTGCTCGTTGATGCTGATCGCCTTGGTGACGTCGACGCTGCCGTCGGGGCGCTGTGGGGTGTAGTTCAGCTCGCACAGCGCCGCGTGGCCGGTGCCGGCGTTGTTCCACGGCCCGGACGACTCCTGGGCGAGGTCGTCGAGACGCTCGACGATGCCGACCTTCCAGGCCGGCTCGACCTGGTTGAGCAGCGTGGCCATCGTGGCCGACATGATGCCGCCGCCCACGAGGAGCACGTCGTAGTCGAACTGACCGGCCGCCGCGTCGCCGCGCTGGGTAGCCTTCTTGGTGGCGGTCCGGTTCACGAGACGATCTCCTCTGTCGCAGTGTCCGGTCGTGGTGCGAACCGGCCTGAATTCGTCGGGGTCGAGCCCCTCCCCCCGCGCCTGCCGGCGCGCAGGGGACAATCACATGTCATCAGTAGCTCCGTCGGCGGCCGACACCTGCCCTCGAGAAGTGCGATATTGGCCACACGCTCGGACCAGGAGGGATCCCGATGCTCGAGTCCGACAACACCGCCACCGACCGACCCGCCCCATCCGCAGGCGGATCCTCCGGTGGGCGGACCCGCCCGATCCGGGTGGCGCTCTCCAACGACTACGAGCTGGTCCTGCACGGGATCGCGGCGATGCTGGCCGGCCACGAGGAGGTCGAGGTCGTGCAGCTCACGACCGCGCGCGAGGTCGCCGACGACGTCGACGTGGTCCTCTACGACACCTTCGGCCGGTTGCCGGAGCACGACGACAAGCTTCGACAGATCGTGGTGAACAACGACGCGTTGGTCATCGTCTACAGCTGGCGGGCGTACTCCGCCGAGGAGGCTCGCCGACGGGGGGCGGCCGGCTACCTCAGCAAGGGGATGACCGCCGACGAGCTCGTCGCCGGCATCGTCGCGGTGTACGAGGGCCGGCCACCGGCGCCCTGGCCAGCAGCGGCTGAGGGGGCCGACGGGGCCGACGGGGCCGATAACGAAGGAGCGATGAGGTCCTGGCCGGGCCAGGACCACGGGCTCAGCGCCCGCGAGGCCGAGATGCTCACGTTCATCACCCGCGGCCTCACCAACGAGGAGATCACCCGGCAGGCGTACCTGAGCGTGAACACCGTGAAGACCTACATCCGCACGGCGTACCGCAAGATCGGGGTCACCAGCCGCGCCCAGGCGGTCGCCTGGGGCATGCGCCACGGTTTCGACACCGACCAGTCCCCCACGAGGTAGGCCGGCTCGGCGCCTCCTGCCCTCATAGGACCTTCATCTGGCCCTCACATGGCCGTCTGGCTCCCGACGCCGCCACGCAGCGTGCGCTGGGCCCACAGCCCCATCGCGACCATCGCGACGCCGAGGACCAGGTGCAGCCAGTTGTCGGCGGAGTTCACCGGCACGAAGTTCGCCGAGCTGTCGTGCCCGACCACCAGGCCGTAGATCCACAGGCCCAGGTACAGGACGCCGCCGACGACCAGGTAGCCGATCGCCGCCGTCGCCTTGCGCGCCAGGGCCAGACCGGCGATCCCGAAGGCGAGGTGGAGCAGGTTGTGCAGCCCCGAGACCTGGAAGATCCCGAGCAGCTCGGCCCGGCTGTGGTGCCCGGCGAAGTCGAGGGAGTCGTAGTTGGTGGTGATGCCGGGCACGAAGCCGAGGATGCCCACCAGCAGGAAGACCGCGCCGGTCCCCGCTGCCAGGTTCCGGGCCAGCTTCTCTCCCGCGGTGAGGCCCGCCTCACCCTGGTGCGGGCTCTCTGCGCTGCTCGTCATCGCCGGCTCCTCATGGTCGGGGGTGGTCGGGGGTGGTGGAGGGGCGGCCCGGTATCCAGGCGGTGCCCGGCCAATCCCTGCCCTCGTCCGGCGGTCGAACATGCCCGGTCCGGACCGGGGTACCGCGGCGCCATGCGATCTCTGGCAGACCAGACCGTCGACGAGCTCGGCGGGACCTGGAGCATCCTGCACCGTCAGAAGCGGGACCACGTACGGCTCGAGGAGCTGCTCCAGCAGCTCCTCGACACGACCGGCGAGGAGCAGGAGCGGGTCCTGCACAGCATCGCCCGGCTGGTGTTCCCGCACGCGTTCGCGGAGGAGTCGGTGATCTGGCCGACGCTGCGGCGGCGGCTGCCCGACGGCGAGCAGCTGACCCTGCAGGTGGAGCAGGAGCACCAGGAGGTCAACGACCTGTGGACCGACCTGGAGACCGAGACCGATCCGCAGCACCGCGCGCAGCTGATCCAGCGGCTCGTGACGGTGCTGCGCGAGGACGTGCGCGACGAGGAGGACGAGCTCCTCCCCCGGCTGCAGGACCGGCTCGACGTACGCCGCCTGCGCCAGCTCGGAGTCGCCTGGGAGGCGGTGCGACGCACCGCCCCCACCCGCCCGCACCCGGTCGTCTCCCGCCGTCCGCCGGGCAATGCGCTGGCGGCACTGCCGCTGACCGTGCTGGACCGCAGCCGCGACGCGGTCGAGTCGACCTCCCGGCGGGCTCCGGAGCAGTGGCGTCCGCGACTGTCCTCAACCAGCCAGACGCTCGCGGGAGCGGCCGGTCGCGTCGAGCACTGGGGCGTGCTGCGTCGCGGGGAGGACCCGAGCACCTCCCGGGACTGACGTCTCGAGGTGGGACTGGGCGTGGTGCCGCAGGCCGGTGACGGCGAGCACGGTCACCGCGGCCAGCACGCCGTACGTCGTGCCGGTGAGCAGCGCGGCCAGCGCGATCAGCAGGTGCAGCCGGGTGGTGGTGAGTCCGGGGAGATGCATGGTGGCTTCCTTCCAGGGACGCGGTGGGGCCGGGTCAGGTCAGCAGCAGCAGCGCGGACCCGACGGCCATCGCCGGGATGGTGGTGAGCACCGTGGCCAGCAGCGCGGCGCGGTGCTCGAGGGCCAGCAGCGGCAGCAGCGCGTCGCCGTCCTGGCTGATGGTGTTGGCGACCAGCGTCGGCAACGGCATGCCGCCGGCGAGGAAGATGCCGGTGAACACGATCTGGACCCCGCAGCCGGGGATCAGCCCGACCGTGGCGCCGACGAGCACCCCGACCAGCCCGTGCAGGGGCAGCTGGGAGCCGTCGAACCCGGTCACGTGGGTGAAGAGCGAGAACCCGACGTAGGCGACCGCGACCCATACGGTCACGAACGCGATCTCGTTCCCTCCGTGGCGCAGCACCTGCGCCATCGAGGTCGGGTGAGCGGTGCCGGTGTCGTCGTCGGCGAGCCGGCAGCGGCCGCGCACGAACGCGACCACGGCCACCCCCGTGCCGAGCAGGCCCAGCGCGAGGTAGAGGTGCGCAGGATCGCTGAGCTGGAAGGTCACCGGCACGCTGACCGTGGCGCCGGTGCCGAGCAGCAGCCACAGCAGGGCGGGAAGTGCCCCCAGCTCGTGGAGCCGGGTGGCCGGGCGGGCCAGCACCGCTGACCCGAGGACGGGCGCCGGCACCGGCTGCGGGGTCCGGTCTCGGGAGTCCGCACGCCGGGCCGGCGTGATCCCCAGCGCGTCGACGACGTACCCAGCCGCCGCGCCGGTGCCGAGCAGGAGCAGCTTGAGCTGGATCGTGAGGACCGGGTCCGCCGCCAGCAGCACCCAGGACGCGTCGCCCATGGTGGCGACGAGGGCGGCGATGGCCGCGCCGTAGGAGACCGCGCCGCGGGAGTAGAGCGCCATCACGATGATGGCGCCGCCGCACCCGGGAGGCATCGTGAGCGCCGCGGCGACCAGCGGCCCGAGCCGGCGATGCCGCAGCAACGCGTCGTCGAGCCGGTGGCCCCAGCGATACCTCGCCCACCCGAACGGCGCGACCAGCAGGGCGACGAAGACGCCGACCTGCATGAACGCGTCGGCGAGCGGACGAAGGATCAGCTCGGTCACGATGCCCTCCCGGAGTGCGGTCCACGGACGGTTCCGGCGCTCAGCTGTCGCCGCCGGTGAGCTTCTCCTTGGCCTTGCTCATCAGGTTCTCCGCGCCCTGGACGAACGCGCCGCCCGCGGTCCCGGGCTTGCCCGGGCCCTTGCTGCCGTCATAGGTGGCGAACAGCAGCGGGTCGGGGGCCGGGACGTCGTTGATGTCGTCGGACAGGGGCCGGCCCTGCTCGAAGGAGATCTCGTGGCCGCCGATGAGCGTCGACCCCTGGGCCCAGCGGCCCTCGCCGGCGGTGCTGCCCTCGTGGAAGCTGTAGAAGGTCCGACCGGGCTCGGTCTTCTCCTCCGCGGCGAGCGAGTCCTCGATCCCGTCGGTGTACCCGTCCTCGATCAGCTGCTCGATGCCCAGCAGCCACTGCTGCTGGTGGAAGGTGTCCCTGGCCAGGTTGAACTGCAGGGTGTCCTTGACGCCCGGGTCGTCGGTCATCTGGTAGACCCGAGCGGTCTGCAGCCGGCTCTGTGCCTCCGCCGCCACGTTGGAGCGGAAGTCCGCGAGCAGGTTGCCGCTGGCCACGATGTAGCCGCCGTTCCAGGGCACGCCCTGGCTGTTGGTGGGCATCGCCGCACCGCCGGTGACGATCGCGTGCTGCACGTTCTGGCCGCCGAGGACCGCCGCGAGGGCGGGGTTCGCGGCGGCAGCCTGGGCCTGGGTCTCCGCGGGCGCACCCTCGAGCAGGCGGGCCATCATCGTCACGAGCATCTCGACGTGGCCGATCTCCTCGGTGCCGATGTCGAGGATCATGTCCTTGTACTTGCCGGGGATCCGGCAGTTCCAGCCCTGCCACAGGTACTGCATCATCACTGTCATCTCGCCGAACTGGCCGCCGACCAGCTCCTGGAGCTTGGCCGCGAAGAGCGCGTCGGGGCGCTCGGGCCGGACGTTGTACTGCAGCTGCTCGCTGTGTCGAAACATGACTCGCCTTCCGTCGTCCGGTGGCTGCGTGCCCCGGTTGGTGTGGACGGCGATGACCCTTCCGTCCGGGCGTCGCCGGGCCGTGGGCTGCGGTGTGCGCCGGTGCGTGGTCGCGCACGTCGCCTCGCTGTGCTGGACGGCGCACCGGCGGCGTGACCGCCCCGTCGCGTGGCCGTCCCCGGGGCGTCACGGCGTCGTCGCGCCCGGGTGCATGGGCGCCTCCGTCGAGGGAACCAGCAACGGTCAGCCCTCAACCACCCCACCGCTCCGGAGGAGTCATGGAGCACACCTCTGCCCCGGCCGCGCGGCTCGGCCTGCTGGGCGACTTCGCGCTGACCTTCGCCGGCGAGGAGCTGCCGGTCGCCGCCCCGGCCCAGCGCCTGCTCGCGCTGCTCGCCGTGTGCCACCGCGAGCGACCGGTCGGACGGGCTGCCCTGGCCGAACGGCTGTGGCCCGACGCCGCACCGGGGCGCGCCACCTCGACGCTGCGCTCGGTGCTGTGGCGCCTGCCCCGACCACGGGGGCGGGTCCTGGTGATCGGGACCGCGACCCAGGTCCGGCTGTCGCCGGACCTGCGGGTCGACGTGTGGGACGGCGAGGAGCTCGCCGGTCAGCTGTGCGGTCCGGAGACCCCCTCGGTCGAGCTGCTCGCGGACCTGGGACCGCTGACCCGGGACCTGCTGCCCTCGTGGCACGAGGAGTGGCTGCCGGTGGAGCAGGAGAGCTACCGGCAGCAGCGGTTGCACGCGCTGGAACGCTGCGCCCATGCCCTCCTGGAGCGGGAGCGGTTCAACGACGCCCTCGCGGCCGGCCTCGGCGCCGTTCGCTCCGAGCCGCTGCGGGAGAGTGCGCACCGGCGCGTCATCGAGGTCCACCTCGCGGAGGGCAACCACGCCGAGGCGCTGCGCCAGTACGACAGCTACCGACGACTGCTCGCCCGCGAGCTGGGCATCTCCCCCTCCCCGGCGATCCGCCGCCTGCTCGCGCCCCTGCTCGGCCGGCCGATCGACGCCTGAGCTCCCGGCGGGCTCGCACGGATCAGGCCGTGCGGGGTGCCGGCCGGGAGGCGTCGGGGACGGCGACCGGCCGCGCGGCAGCGTGCCGCTCCGCGACCGCGGTGATGTAGGCATCACGACGACGCGCCACACACCCACCCGGCTTCGCCACCGGCGCCAGCTGCTCGGGATCCAACGCCGCGTTCAACGCGTCGCGCAGCATCACCATCGCCTCGGCCCGGATCTGGGAGACCCGCGACTCGCTGACCCCCAGCTCCTCGGCGATCTCCGCCATCGGCTGCTCCGCCAGGAAGTACCCCTCGACCACCGCCCGCTGCCGCGCCGGCAGCTCC
This sequence comes from Nocardioides pantholopis, assembly GCF_003710085.1. Classification (NCBI taxonomy): domain Bacteria; kingdom Bacillati; phylum Actinomycetota; class Actinomycetes; order Propionibacteriales; family Nocardioidaceae; genus Nocardioides; species Nocardioides pantholopis. The sequence goes on from NZ_CP033324.1 coordinate 2,576,458, forward strand.
GCGATCGCCTCACCCAGATACTGCAACCGCTCCCGGTGCAACACCAACGCCTCCGGCGTCGGACCCGCCGAGACCAGCGCCTCGGCCAGCGACCCCGCGGCACCCTCCGGCCCCTCGACCGTGGCCTGCAACGACAACACGCTCGCCCGCGTCAGGTCCTCGTCCGAGGCCGTGACCTCCTCGGCCTCGATCCCCAACGCCGCCGCGACCGCCGCATTGTCCGGCAGCTGCCCGATCGTCACCGCCAACCGGTTCCGGGCCTCCTCGACCTCACGACCACGACGCCGCACCGACCGCGAGGCCCAGTCCACCGACCGCAGCTCATCCATGATCGCGCCCCGGATCCGGGTGCTCGCATACCGCGCGAACGGCACCCCCCGCTCCGCCTCGAACGCCCGCGCCGCCAACACCAGCGCCGCCAACCCCGCCGAACGCAGATCATCACGATCCACATGCGAGGGAACCCGACTCATCGTCTCGCGGACCAGATGAGCCACCAGCGGGACATGGTCGACCGCCAACCGGTCGGCAGCGGCCGAGGCCGCGGGGGACGGCAGGGGGGCGATGGGGGGAATCACCCGACGATTGCGCCATCGATCCGGGTGCGCTGGGAAGGCGTTCGGTCGGACTCCTCACGCAAATGAGCCGCGTGGGTGGTGTGTCCTCCATTTCGCATAGCCCAGATGGGCTATGCCGGCCGCAGTGGTCTGAACCGGTTGCCCTCGGGGTCCGGGTCGGACCGGGGGCGTCCCGGATGGCCGCCGGCCCGCTCGGGACGCAGACTGGAGGTGCCGGGGTGGTCCCGGCTCCCCACCACGGAAGGACCCACGATGAACGACATCCGCGCCAGCATCGGCAGGCGGGGCCTGGTCCGCCCGCGCGAGGAGAGGGTCATCGCCGGGGTGTGCTCGGGCCTGGGCCGCCGGCTCGGGCTGAGCCCGTGGGTGGCCCGGCTGCTGTTCGTCCTGGTGCTGATGGTCGTGCCGGGCAGCCAGATCCTGGTCTATCCGATCCTGTGGATCCTGATGCCGTCCGAGGACTCGCTGGGCTGGAGTGCCCGGTACTGACTCTGACCCCGGTACTGACCCCGGTACTGACCCGGTACTGACCCGGTACCGACCCAGGGGCGCCCGGCCGGGCCCGGCCCGGCCCTAGGATGGGCCCGGCCATGCAGACCCCACCTCCCCGCGAGCGCCGCCTCCTGCTCGCCGTCGACGCACCCTCGCTGCTGCACCGCAACCACCACGCCCGCGCGCACACCGACCTGCGCGACCGCCAGGGCCGGCCGGCCTGGGCCCTGCACGGGATGCTGCGCCAGATCCTGGAGGCGATCGACCAGTTCGCCCCGGACGCGCTGATCTTCGGCCTCGACGACCGGAGCACCTCGGTGCGCGAGGGTCTCTACCCGGCGTACAAGGCCGGTCGGGCCGTCAAGGACGCCACCCTCGTCGAGCAGCTCGAGCGGGCCGACGCCCTGCTGAACGCCCTCGGCTTCCGCACGGTCACCCCACCGGGGCTCGAGGCCGACGACGTCAACGCCAGCGCAGCGGCGTGGGCCGGTGAGAACGGCTGGGACTGCGTGCTCGTCACCTCCGACCGGGACTCCTTCGCCAACATCAGCGCGCACACCAAGGTGCTGCGGGTCATCGACGGTGGCATCAGCGGCTCACCGCTGCTCGATCCCGCCCGCCTGCACCGCCTGTACGGCGTCGACCCGCACCAGTACCTGGAGTTCGCCGCCCTGCGCGGGGACGCCAGCGACAACCTGCCCGGCGTCGCCGGCATCGGCGAGAAGACCGCGCCGATCCTGCTGCGGGAGATGGGGTCGATGCGGGCGGTCTGGGCCGACATCGAGCACTGCGGCGGGGAGAACCTGGTCGCGACCCTGGACTCGTGGTGCGCGGAGACCGGCGCCCGGCGGATGGCGGCCGCGATGCTCAAGCGGCTCACCGCCCCCGGCGCCCGGGAGCGCTACGACTTCAACCTCTCGATCATGTCCGGGCGCACCGACCTCGAGCTCGGCCTGACCCCCGACGTGCCGGGCTCCCCCGGCCTGCTGCCGCTGGACCCCGAGCGGGTTGCCCGGGTCGTGGACTTCCTGGGCGTCGGCGCCACGACTCACCTCGCCATGCGGGTGCTGACCGAGCCGGCCGGGTCCGGCCGCCCCTGACCGGACCAGGTTTGCGCACGCGCGGAACCGGGAAGAACGTCGCCAGGCACTCAGCGTCCCGCCTCTGATCCCGGACTCACGCAGCCCGCGGCATCGGAGGCGGGCTGCCTGGGTGCCGAGACGTCAGAAGGCGATCCGCCTCAGCGTGATGCCGGTCCACGGGCAGTCGATGGTCACCGTCGCCGGCGGGCTGGTCCAGTTCCCGACCTTCGCGACGACGTCCAATTCCCACTGGGTGGCGATCACGTCGTTGGTCTGGCGACCCTCGAGCTCCTGCTCCTTGGATGCCGAGGTCCTCGAGTGGAGGGTCGCCCCGCGCGATCGCAGCGTGTACTGGTAGGTCGCGCCGGCCGGGCCGGCGTCGGTGAAGCCGTCGACCTCGATGTCGAGGGTCTCGGTGACGAGGCCGGACACGCCGCACTTGTAGGTCCCCGTGACCCCGGCGGGCGCGACCATCGTGGCAGTGCCGACCCGCAGGCCGTCCGCGTCGCTGGAGCCGAACCGGGCCGACGCCACGGCGGGCACGAGCACGAGCAGCGTCGCCACCAGGGCGAGCGTCACGGCACGGCGCCAGCTGTCGGTGCGGGGGGACATCGGTTCTCCTGGTGGGGGGGCCGGAGGGGGTCAGGTGTCCCAGTCTGGTCGCCGGGTCTCAAGCCCACCCCGGGGGAACCTCAAGAACCTGGCAAGGTCTGGCACGATGCAGCCATGGGGAATGCGGTAGGTCCGGAGCGCCGGGCGCTGGTGGTCGAGGACGATGAGGACATTCGGGACCTGATCGAGTTCACGCTTGCGACGCAGGGCTTCACGGTCGCCTCCGTCGACTCGGGGACGGTCGCCGTCGACCTGGTCCGCAGCACCGACCCCGACCTGGTCACGCTCGACCTCGGCCTGCCCGGCATCGACGGCATGGAGACCTGCCGGCGGATCCGGGAGTTCAGCGACGCCTACGTCGTGATGATCACCGCGCGCGACGACCAGATCGACCGGCTGATCGGGCTCGAGACCGGCGCCGACGACTTCATCTCCAAGCCCTTCGACGTCCACGAGCTCAAGGCCCGGGTCAACGCGATGTTCCGCCGGCCGCGCCGGGGCCCGGCCCCGGTGGCCGCGGCGACGATCGCGGCCGACGAGGCGAACGAGGTGCTCGAGCACGGCCCGCTGCGCGTCGACGTCGACGGGCGGCGGGTGTTCAAGGGCGAGACCGAGGTGTCGCTGACCCGCACGGAGTTCGACCTGCTCACCGAGCTGATGCGCACGCCGACGCGGGTGTGGAGCCGGGAGGCGCTGCTGCGCTCGGTGTGGGAGACCGAGTGGGCCTCCGACACCCATCTCGTCGAGGTCCACGTCGGCAACCTGCGCCGCAAGCTCGGCGAGGACAAGGTGACGAAGTTCGTCCGCACCGTCCGCGGCGTCGGCTACCGCATGGAGTCCCCGGCCTGAGCCGGGGCGCTCAGGCGCCGGGCAGGTACGCCGCGAGCGCTCGGTCGGCGCGCGCCGCGGCGGCGGGCAGCGCGGTGGACCGCAGCCGCGCCACCGCCATCTCGCCGGCACGGACCTCGCGCTCGAGGGTCGCGGCCAGCTCGGCCAGCTCGTGCGCCCCGACGGTGGTCGAGGAGACCTTGAGGCTGAGCACGGCCTCCATGGCGGCAGCGATGTCCGCGGCGGCGAGGGCGTCGGTGATCCGCCGGATGCGGGTGTCGAGGAGGCCGCGGTACTTGGCGACGAAGCCGACCACGAACGCCTGGTCGTCGACGTCGACGGCCAGGCGGGTCAGGACGTCGGTGTCGAGCACGACGTCAGGCCCGGGTCCGCGAGGCACCTGAGGTCTCGTCGTCCTGCTCCTCGGAGCCGGGGCTGATCCCCCAGATCCGCTGGAGCCCGAGCAGCAGGCACGCGACCAGCGCGATCCACAGCACGCCGTGCTGCACGACCGGGGCGCGCATGGCCTGGATCACGAGGCCGACCCGGGGCACGACCGCCTGAACCTCCCAGACCGTGTCACCGTCGACGACGGCGGTCCACGGGTCGACGTTCGCGTTCGCGTCGCCCTGGGTGCGGAAGCTGACGACCCCCGCTGCGTCGCGGGCCACCTCGGTGACCCGGTGGGTCTCGACGCGGCGGTCCTCGATCGGGATCTGGTAGGTGACCACGTCGCCGACGGCCAGGTCGGCAGCGGGCTTGGGCGCGGTGACCACGACGTCGCCCGGGGAGATCATCGGCTCCATGCTGCCGGTGAGCATCGTGGCGGTCCGGTAGCCGAACACGTGCGGCCCCAGGGCCAGCCCGAGGAAGGCCAGCAGCGCGAGCCCGACCGCGACGTTCGTGGCGACCCGCGCGATGCGGCGGGCCCCCCGGCCCGGTCCGCCCGGCGCCCGGCGCGACGGCGCGTGCCCGGCCGCGGCGGGCCGGATCGCGCGCGGGGCGCGGACCGGCTCGGCGGCGCGGTGGCGTCCGACGAGGGTGGGGGCGAGCACGCTCACGGCGTACCTCCAGGTCAGGGGCGGGGGCGGGGGGATGTGGTCGCGCAGGTGCTGTGGTGCGGGCCGATCGGGTCAGGCGGGGTGGAGCAGGTTCAGCGGGCCTCGCCCGCGCGCTGGGTGGCGTCGACGGTGAAGGTGACGGTGTCCGAGAGGTTCTGGAAGGTGTTGTCGGCAGCGGTCGGGAGCTCCAGGGTCACGCGCAGGTTCGCGGACGGCGTCGCGTCGGCGTTCAGCTTGGCGAGGACGCCGTTCAGGTCGACGTTCTGGCCCAGGACGGTCCGCTTGGCGAGCACCGAGGTCACGTTGGCGGGGGCACCGGTGCAAGTCAGGACCTTGGAGTTGGCGGCCTTGGTCCAGGGGGTCGTGCACTGGTCGACCGAGAGCTGCAGGCCCGCGGTCTCGTCGGTGACGAGCTTGGTCGCGTTGGCGCCGGCGGTGGTGGTCAGCTTGACCGAGCCGAACTTCTCGCTGCCGGCCTCGCGGGTCAGCGTGACCGCACGCTGCACGGTGTCGCCGGGGACCAGGTTGGTGGTGGCGACCTCGAAGCCCTGACCGGCCTGGGCGGACATGTTCATGACGACCTTGCCGGAGCCGACGGCCTGGGTCGCGGTGGTCGTGGAGGTGAAGGCACCGAAGGTCCCGAGCCCGGCGACCGCTGCGGTGCCGGCCACGAGGGCGACGGAGGCGGCGATCTTGGTGGTGGTGGCGGAGCGGGCGACGTTGCGCATGAGGGGGACCTTTCGGGGGGTGTCCCGCCGTTGTCCCCGGCGGGTTGCTTCCTTGATGACCCGAACATTGCCGGTCGCACATCAAGAGCAGCGGCCGCGAATGCCCGACGTTTCCTCAAGGAATTCCCAAGGGGTTCCACAAGACCCTCAGGCGCTCACTGGTCCTCCCAGAAGACCCGCTCGACGACGGCTCGGGCGAGCCTGGTGTGGCGCAGGTGGTCGTTGACCATCGCCTCGGACTCGCCCGCCGGATAGCCGAGGATCCGGGCCACCGCCGCGCGCTCGCGCGGGTCGCGGGGCACCTGGTCACTGGGCTTGCCGCGCACCAGCGTGGCCGCGTTGCGGGTCCTGCTGACCCGGCGCCAGGTCTGCTCGAGGACGTCGGCGTCCTCGTCCGCGACCAGCCCGGCCTCGCGGGCCGCGGCGAGCGCCGGCAGGGTCTGCGGGGTGCGCAGCCCCGGGACCTGGCCCGCGTGGCGCATCTGCAGCAGCTGGACGGTCCACTCGATGTCGGCCAGTCCCCCGGGTCCGAGCTTGAGGTGGGTCTGCGGGTCGGCGCCTCGGGGCAGCCGCTCGCGGTCGACGCGCGCCTTGATCCGGCGCACCTCCATGACCTCGTCGGCGGAGATCCCGCCGGCCGGGAAGCGCAGCGGGTCGATGAGCTCCTCGAAGCGCCGACGCAGGTCCGGGTCGCCCACGACGGCGTCGGCGCGCAGCAGGGCCTGGGCCTCCCAGACCTTCGACCACTTCGCGTAGTAGGCCGCGTAGGAGTCCAGGGTGCGCGCCAGCGGCCCCTGCTTGCCCTCGGGGCGCAGGTCGGCGTCGACCACGAGCGCCGGGTCGGGCCCGGGCGCCGCCAGCAGCCGGCGCACCTCGTTCGCGACCGCCTGGGCGTACGTCGCGGCCGCGGCCGGGTCGGCCCCGGGCATCGGTTCGTGCACGAACAGCACGTCGGCGTCGCTGCCGTAGGACAGCTCGAAGCCGCCGTAGCGACCCATCGCCACGATCGCCATCCGGGTGGGCGCCGCATCCAGGCCGCGGGCCGCCCGCACCGCGCTCCCGGCGATGCGCAGGGTCGCCTCCAGCGTGGCGTCGGTGAGCCGGGTGAGCCCCAGCCCGACGTCCGCGACGTCGATCAGGCCGAGCACGTCCCCCGCGGCGATCCGGAACAGCTCGCGACGGCGGATGGCGCGGATCGAGCGCACCGCCTTGTCGGTCTCGTCGTGGCGCCGGGCGGAGGCCAGCATCTCCTCGACCACCGCGTCGGCCCGGGGCGGGACCAGGTCCTCCCCCAGCATCCGCACCCCCTGCGGCTCGCGCTCGAGCAGGCTGGTGGCGTAGCGGGAGGTGGCCAGCACGTGCGCCAGGCGCTGGGCGACCTCGCCCTCGTCCCGCAGGGTCGCGAGGTACCACGGGCTGTCGCCGAGCGACTCGCTGAGCCGGCGGAACCCGAACAGCCCGGCGTCGGGGTCCGGCCCCTCGGCGAACCAGGCCAGCATCGCCGGGAGCAGGGCCCGCTGGATGTTCGCCCGGCGGGACACGCCGCTCGTCAGCGCCTCGAGGTGGCGCAGCGCGCCGGCCGGGTCCAGGTAGCCGAGCGCCGCCAGCCGCTTGCTGGCCGCCTCGGTCGAGAGCCGGATCTCGTGGCCGGGGATGGCGGCGACCGCCGAGAGCAGCGGCCGGTAGAACAGCTTCTCGTGCAGCCGGCGGACCTCGCGGCGGTGGTGCTCCCAGGTCTTCTGCAGGTTCTCCACCGGGCTGCGCAGCATGCCCATGCTCCGGCCCAGGCGGCGCAGCGAGGCCTCGTCGGGCGGCACCACGTGGGTACGCCGCAGCCGGTGCAGCTGGATGCGGTGCTCGAGGGTGCGCAGGAACGCGTACGCCTCGTGCAGCGCCTCGCCGTCCTCGCGCCCGACGTATCCGCCGCGGGTGAGCGCGGCGAGCGCGCTGAGCGTGGCCGGCTCCCGGATCCGCTCGTCGGCGCGGCCGTGCACCAGCTGGAGGAGCTGGACGGCGAACTCCACGTCGCGCAGCCCCCCGGAGCCGAGCTTGAGCTGGCGCTGGGCCTCCTTGGCGGGGATGTGGTCGACGACCCGGCGGCGCATCGCCTGGGTCTGCTCGACGAACCCGTCACGCTCGGCCGCGCTCCAGACCATCGGGGCGACCATCTCGACGTACGCCGCGCCGAGCTCGCGGTCGCCGGCGACCGGGCGCGCCTTGAGCAGGGCCTGGAACTCCCAGGCCTTGGCCCAGCGCTCGTAGTAGCCGCGGTGGCTGGCCAGGGTCCGGGTCAGCGGTCCGGCCTTGCCCTCAGGACGCAGCGCGGCGTCCACCGGCCAGATCGTGCCCTCGCCGGTGTTCTCCGAGCAGATCCGCATCAGGTGGCTGGCCAGCTGGGTCGCGGCCCGCAGCACGGCGGCCTCGTCGACCTCGCCGTCCGGGCCCGGCACCGGCTCGTGCACGAAGATCACGTCGACGTCCGAGACGTAGTTCAGCTCGTGCCCGCCGCACTTGCCCATCGCGACCACCGCCAGGCGGACCTGCCGGGCCGGCTCGCCGACCCGCTGCCGCGCGATGGCGAGCGCGGCCTCGAGGGTGCCGGCGGCCAGGTCGGAGAGCTCGGCGGCGACGTCGTCGACGCCGACACCGTGGGCCAGGTCGCGGGCCGCGAGGCGCAGCAGCAGGCGGCGGTACTCCACCCGCAGCGCGTCGACGGCCTCGGCGTCCGGGTGGGTGGCCGTCGGCTCGGGGTCGTGCGGGTCGGCGCCGACCGCGCGCAGCAGGTCCTCGCGCACGGCGAACGCCGGCGGGCGGGTGCAGCCCAGGGTGGGGTCGGCCAGCTCGTGGCGGTGCTCGGGGTGGCGGCACAGGTGCTCGGCCAGGCCGGGGCTGGCGCCGAGCACGCCCAGCAGCCGCATCGCGGTGCCCTCGTCGTCGGCGAGCTCGGCGAGCATCGCGTCCGGGTCCTCGACCTGCTCGGCCAGGGCAGCCAGGCCGTGCAGCGCCTCGTCGGGGTCCGCGGTCAGCGCCAGGAACTCCAGCAGCGGGTCGACGTGGGCGCCGAGGCGCTGCAGCGTGTCGGCGGCCGTGTCGGGGTCGACGAACCCCAGCCGGGCCAGTGTGCTCTTCGCGGTGCGCCTGGTCACCGGATCAGAGCACCGGCAGCATCCGGTCGCGCTCGAAGGCGGAGACCTGGCCGCGGTACTCGTCCCACTCGGCGCGCTTGTTGCGCAGGAAGAAGTCGAAGACGTGCTCGCCGAGGGTCTCGGCCAGCAGCTCGGAGTCCTCGGCGACGCTGATCGCCTCGGACAGGCTGCGCGGCAGCGGCTGGATGCCGAGTGCCTTGCGCTCCCGCTCGGTCAGCGACCAGACGTCGTCCTCGGCCTCGCGGGGCAGCTCGTAGCCCTCCTCGATGCCCTTCATGCCGGCGGCCAGCACGACCGCGAACGCCAGGTAGGGGTTGCTGGCGGCGTCCAGGCTGCGCACCTCGACCCGGGTGGACTGACCCTTGGTGGGCTTGTACATGGGGATGCGGACCATCGCGGAGCGGTTGTTGTGGCCCCAGCAGATGTAGGAGGGCGCCTCACCGCCGAACATCATCCGCTTGTAGCTGTTCACCCACTGGTTGGTGACCACGCTGATCTCGTTGGCGTGGCGCAGCAGGCCGGCGATGAACTGCCGCCCGACCTTGGAGAGCTGGTACTCCGCGCCCGGCTCGTGGAAGGCGTTCTGGTCGCCCTCGAACAGCGAGACGTGGGTGTGCATGCCGGAGCCGGGATGGGTGGTGAACGGCTTGGGCATGAACGAGGCCCACACGCCCTGACTCAGCGCCACCTCCCGCACCACGGTGCGGAAGGTCATGATGTTGTCGGCGGTGCTCAGCGCGTCGGCGTACCGCAGGTCGATCTCCTGCTGGCCCGGGCCGCCCTCGTGGTGGCTGAACTCCACCGAGATGCCCATCGCCTCGAGCATCGTGATCGCCTCGCGGCGGAAGTCGGCGCCGTGGGTCTGGGCGGTGTGGTCGAAGTAGCCGCTGCGGTCGACCGGCACCGGCTCCGCCCCGGCGACCGGGACGTCCTTGAACAGGTAGAACTCGATCTCGGGGTGGGTGTAGAAGGTGAACCCCTTGTCGGCGGCCCGGCCCAGGGTGCGCTTGAGGACGTAGCGCGGGTCGGCGTACGACGGGGAGCCGTCGGGCATGAAGATGTCGCAGAACATCCGCGCCGTCGACGGGCCGTCGCCGCTGCGCCAGGGCAGGATCTGGAACGTCGAGGGGTCGGGCATCGCGAGCATGTCGGACTCGAAGACCCGCGCGAAGCCCTCGATCGCGGAGCCGTCGAAGCCGATGCCCTCCGCGAACGCGCCCTCGAGCTCGGCCGGCGCGACCGCCACGGACTTGAGGAACCCGAGGACGTCGGTGAACCAGAGCCGGACGAACCGGACGTCACGCTCCTCGAGCGCCCGGAGAACGAAGTCTTCCTGCTTGCCCATGGCGGCAGCCTAGGGCACAGCCCCGCGGCCCCGCGGCCGCGCCCGCGGGCGCAGGATCAGCGCTGCGGCACCCGCTCCAGGTCGGCGAGCCAGGCGGCCGGGCTGGCGTCGGACGGCATCCGCCAGTCCCCGCGCGGGGACAGGGTGCCGCCGGCGCTGACCTTGGGTCCGTTCGGCAGCGCGGAGCGCTTGAACTGGCTGGCGAAGAACCGGCGGATGAACACGTCCAGCCAGCCGCGGACCTCCCCGAGGTCGAAGGCGACGCGGCGGTCCTCGGGGAAGTTCGGCGGCCAGCTGCCCGCCTCTGCGTCGCGCCAGGCGTGCCAGGCGAGGAACGCGATCCGCGCGGGGCGGTGCCCGTAGCGCAGGACGTGGAAGAGCGTGAAGTCCTGCAGCGAGTACGGGCCCACCGAGGACTCCGTGGACTGCGGCAGCTGGTCCTCCCGGGTCGGGATCAGCTCGGGGGTGATCTCCTGGTCCACGATCTCCTCGAGAACCTTGTCGGTCTCCGCCTCGAACTGGGAGGTGCTGATCACCCAGCGGATCAGGTGCTGGATCAGCGTCTTGGGGATCCCCGAGTTCACCGTGTAGTGCGACATCTGGTCGCCCACGCCGTAGGTGCACCAGCCCAGCGCCAGCTCGGAGAGGTCTCCGGTGCCGAGCACGATGCCGCCGCGGTGGTTGGCGAGTCGGAAGAGGTAGTCGGTGCGCAGGCCGGCCTGGACGTTCTCGAACGTGACGTCGTAGACCTCCTCCCCGGCGGCGTACGGGTGCCCGAGGTCGGCGAGCATCTGGCCGGCGGCCGGCTTGATGTCCAGCTCCTCCATCGTGATGCCGAGCGACTCGGCCAGCCGCCACGCGTTGCCCTTGGTGGTCTCGCCGGTGGCGAAGCCCGGAAGCGTGAACCCGTGGATGTCGGTGCGGGGCCGGCCGAGGCGGTCCATGGCCTTCGCGGCCACGATCAGCGCGTGCGTGGAGTCCAGGCCGCCGCTGATGCCGATCACGATCTTGGGCTGGCCGATCGAGCGCAGCCGCTGCTCCAGTCCGGAGACCTGGATGTTGTAGGCCTCGTAGCAGTCCTGCGCCAGCCGCTCGGCGTCGTCCGGGACGAACGGGAACCGGTCCACCTTGCGGCGCAGGCCCACATCCCCGCCGGGCGGGGCGAGCTGGAACTCGACGGTGCGGAAGCCGCGGCCCGTCGAGCGAGCCTCGAGGCCCCGCCGGTTGTCGTCGAAGGTGCCGGTGCGCAGCCGCTCCAGGCGGATCCGGTCCAGGTCGACGTCGACGACCGTACGCCGGGGGCCGTCGGGGAACCGCTCGGTCTCCCCCAGCAGCTCGCCGTGCTCGTAGACCATCGTCTGGCCGTCCCAGGACAGGTCGGTCGTGGACTCCCCCTGCCCCGCCGCGGCGTACACGTAGGCGGCCAGGCAGCGCGAGGACGCCGAGCGGACCATCAGCCGGCGGTCCTCGGCGCGGCCGACGGTGATCGGGCTGCCGGAGAGGTTGGCGAGCACGGTGGCGCCGGCCAGCGCCGCCTCCGCGCTGGGCGGCACCGGCACCCACATGTCCTCGCAGACCTCGGCGTGCAGCACCAGGCCGCGCACGTCGGTGGCCGCGAAGAGCAGGTCGGACCCGATCGGGACCTCCTGACCGGCCAGCACGATGGTGCCGGTGATGTCGTCGCCGGGAGCGAACCAGCGGCGCTCGTAGAACTCCCGGTAGGTGGGCAGGTAGGACTTCGGCGCGACGCCGAGGATCCGGCCGCCGTGGATGACGACGGCGGTGTTGAGCACCCGGTTGCCGTGGGCCAGGGGCGCGCCGACGACCAGCACCGGCGTCAGGTCGGCCGAGGCCGCGACCACCTCCGCGACCGCGTCCCGAACCGCGTCGAGCAGCGGGTCCTGGAGGAACAGGTCGTCGAGGGCGTAGCCACTGAGGCACAGCTCCGGGAAGACGGCCACCGCCACGGCGTCCTCGTGGCAGGCCCGGGCCAGCTCGAGCACCGTGCGGGCGTTGGTCGCCGGGTCCGCGATCGCGATCGGCATCGTGCAGGCGGCGACCCGCGCGAACCCGTGGGCGTAGGCGCTGTAGAAGTCCACGGCGGGCAGTTTCCCAGACGCCGACCTCCGCATGCGGACGCCCGGACGCCGGGGCCCGCTCACGGTCGGGCCAGCACCGTCCAGGCCGAGGCCCGGACCTCGAACGCCCCGGTCCCGAGCCGCCGTTCCAGCGTGCCCCGCAGCGCCTCCCGGTGGTCGGCCGACAGCGCCTGGACCCGCGCGCCGGCCGGACCGACCCCGAGCGTGAAGGGCTCCCACCACTGCGCGAAGGACTCGTAGCCGACGGTGACCGTGAGCCGGTCGACGTCGACCACCCGCAGCCCCGCGTCGTCGCACAGCTCCGCCAGCGCGCCCTCGGCGACGCCTGCCAGGCCGGCCTCGGTCGTCGCCCCGGGGTCGAGCTCGCGCACCGTCGACCAGAACGTCGCGAGCGGGCCGGTCTCACTGGCGTGGTCCCACACGCTGGCGCCGATCAGGCCGCCCGTGCCGACGACGCGGCCCATCTCCCGCAGCCCGGCGACGGGGTCGGCCATGAAGTGCACGACCAGGCTGGCCAGGGCCACGTCGAAGGAGCCGTCCGCGAACGGCAGGTCCTCCGCGGCAGCCTCGCGCGCGACCACCCCCGGGCAGCGCTCCCGGACCGCCTCGAGGAACGGCGGCGAGGGATCCACCGCGGCGACGGCGGCGGCGCCGAGCCGGTCCACCAGCCGGGTCGTCAGCGTGCCGGGGCCGCAGCCGACATCGAGCACCCGCTGCCCCGGCCGCACCCGGGCCAGGTCCAGGAACCGGTCGGCCAGCGGGCCGGCGTACCGGCCCATGAAGCGGTCGTAGCTCTCCGCGGCGACGTCGCACCACATGCAGGCCTCCTCAAGACTGGACCAGGACGGGCTGGATCGGGCGGGCAGGGCGGGCTGTTCCGGGTTGACGATGAGTTCTCGTCCGTATCGGAGTCTGGCCCTGTGCATGCCGGCGCACCAGCCCGGCCGGACCGAGGAGCACCGCGATGAGCACGACCAGCACGATCAGCCCCTGCCTGTGGTTCGACGACGATCTCGAGGCCGCGATGGCGTTCTACACCCGGATCTTCCCGAGATCCTCCGTCGGCAACGTCCTGCGCAACACCGAGGCCAGCCGCGGGGAGACCGGCACCGTCGTGGCCGCCGACTTCGACCTCGACGGGTTGCGGTTCCACGGGATCAACGGCGGCCCGCAGTTCACGTTCAGCGAGGCGGTCTCCTTCCAGGTCGACTGCGCCGACCAGACCGAGGTCGACTACTACTGGGACAGCCTCGTGGACGGCGGCGAGGAGTCGATGTGCGGCTGGCTCAAGGACCGGTTCGGGCTCTCCTGGCAGATCGTGCCGACCCGGCTGTACTCGCTGCTCCAGGACCCCGACCCGGCCCGCGCCAACGCGGCGATGGAGGCGATGCTGGGGATGCGCCGGATCGTGGTGGCCGACCTCGAGGCCGCGGCCGACGCCGCCGGGAGCTCGACCCGGGCCTGAGCCGCTGGTGAGGACCCTCACAGCAGCTCTCCCGGTTGTCCGGGGCTAGCCTGACCGGAGTCCGTGGACTCCGTCAGGGAGCTGCGAGATGACACCCGAGGAGAGCTCGACATGAGCGCACAGCCCAGCCCGGAGGAGACCGCGCCGTACGGAACCGGCGCGGCGAAGCCCGCGTCCCCGGCGAAGCGGGTCCGGACCCACCACCTGCGGGAGATGAAGGAGCGCGGCGAGCGGTTCGCGATGCTCACCGCCTACGACCAGTACACCGCGCAGACCTTCGACGAGGCCGGCATCGAGGTGCTGCTCGTCGGTGACAGCGCCTCCAACAACGTCCTCGGCAACGAGACCTCGCTCCCGGTCACTGTCGACGAGCTGCTCCCGCTCACCCGCGCGGTCGCTCGCTCGGCGCACCGGGCCCTGGTCGTCGGCGACCTGCCCTTCGGGTCCTACCAGGGCTCGCCGGAGCAGGCCTACGACACCGCGGTGCGCTTCATGAAGGAGGGCGGCGCGCACTGCGTGAAGCTCGAGGGCGGCACCGAGATGGCGCCCCAGATCGAGCGGCTCACCCGCGGCGGCGTACCGGTCATGGCCCACATCGGCTTCACCCCTCAGAGCGAGCACACCCTCGGCGGCTACCGGGTCCAGGGCCGCGGCGAGAGCGCCCAGCGGATCCTCGACGACGCCAAGGCGGTCCAGGCGGCCGGCGCGTTCGCGGTCGTGATGGAGATGGTCCCCGGCGACGTCGCCGGCGAGGTCACCCGCGAGCTCGCGATCCCCACGATCGGCATCGGCGCCGGCAACCAGTGCGACGGCCAGGTGCTGGTCTGGCAGGACGCCTTCGGGCTGCGCACCGGGCGGATGGCGCGCTTCGTCAAGCAGTACGCCGACGTGCATGCGGTCCTCCTCGAGGGCGCCCGCGAGTACGCCGCCGACGTCCGCGCCGGCACCTTCCCCGGGCCCGAGCACACCTTCTGAGGGCCCTTTCCCCGGGTGCGTCCCGGAACTAGAGTCGCGAGATGCGCAGGCTCGCGGTCGCCTCGGTCCTGGTCCTTCCGCTCGGGCTGCTCGTCGCCGCGCCAACCTCCGGCTCGTCGGCCGCGGCGCCGGTCGCGGAGCACCGAGCCACGTCGGCGCCGGCTCCCGAGGTGCGCCGGGCCCCCGGCCTCGACGTACGTCGAGTGGCCGGCGGTCTGGACATCCCCTGGGACGTCCAGCCGGTCGGGGACGGCCGGCTGCTGGTCACCGAGCGGGACCGGGCCCGGCTGCTGCTGATCGACGCCGACGGCGGCCAGCGCGCCGTCGACTTCCCCAGCGGCTCGGTGTGGCGCTCGGACGAGACCGGGCTGATGTCGCTGGCGGTCGACCCCGGCTTCGCCGCCAACCGACGCATCTACACCTGCCAGGGCGCCCGCCGCAGCGGCGGGCGTCACGACATCCGGGTGGTCGCCTGGCGCCTGGACGCCGACCTCCGGCGCGCCGCCCGGTTCCGGACCCTGGTCAAGGGTCTCCCCACCAGGAACGGCCGGCACGGCGGCTGCCGGCTGCTGATCCTGCGCAGCGGCGCCCTGGTGATCGGCACCGGCGACGCCGCGGTCGGCCGCAACCCCCGCAACCTGCGCTCGCTGGGCGGCAAGACGCTGCGCGTGGACCGCACCACCGGACGCGCCTGGCCGAGCAACCCATACGCGCGCTCGGCCTCGCGCCGCAAGCGCCTGGTGCTGACCTACGGCCACCGCAACGTCCAGGGCCTGGCCCAGCGCAGCGACGGCTCGGTGTGGTCGATCGAGCACGGCAGCTTCCGCGACGACGAGGTGAACCTGCTGGTCAAGGGCGGCGACTACGGGTGGCACCCGGTCCCCGGCTACAACGAGTCGGTGCCGATGACCGACCAGCGCCTGCCCGGCCGGCAGCGGGGCGCGCGCTGGCGCTCGGGGCGCCCGACGATCGCCACCAGCGGCGGCACCTTCGTCCGCGGTCGCGCGTGGGGCTCCCTGCGCGGCACCCTGGCGGTGGCCGCGCTCGCGGGGCAGCGACTGGTGTTCCTGAAGTTCGACCGGCGCGGCCGGTTCCGCTCGGCGCGGGCCCCGCAGGCGCTGCGCCGGTACGGCCGGCTCCGGTCGGTGACCAGCGCGCCGAACGGCGACCTGCTGGTGACGACCGCCAACGGCGAGGGCCGCGACCAGGTGCTGCGGGTCAGCCCGCGCTGAGCCGCGGATGGGCGACGAGGTGCCCCGGCGGCGGCGAGCCGCGGTGGTCGAGCCGGTGGTCGACCGGTGGTCGAGCCGCGAACGCAGCGAGCCGCGGCGGTCGAACCGGTGGTCGAGCCGCGAGCGCAGCGAGCGTGTCGAGCCCCCCGCTCAGGCGCCCCAGCCACCCCAGACCGCACCGGCGAGGATGACGACGAACCACGCCACCCCCGCGACCACCGGCACCGCGAGCACCCAGGTGGGCCGCGGCGTCCACCAGCGACAGGCCTGGACGAACAGCACCAGCCACAGCGCCAGCAGCCCGGCCACGCCCCACCAGGGCGCGACGAGCCAGCTGGCGGCGTACAGGAAGAAGACCGCGGCCATCCCGGCCATGCCCACGAACGGCCACGGCGAGGTGGCGTTGGGGTTGTAGGGGCGGTACTTCGCCACCTCAGTCGCGGGGAGCGTCGGCGTCGTCGTTCCAGTCCGGGTCGTTGTCCCAGGCCTCGTTGCGTGCCTCGACGTTCTCCAGGGCGCGGCTCGCCTCGAGCTCGGTGGTGTAGGGACCCAGCCGGTCCGCGTTGCGGCACCCGTCGCGTCCCTCGACCGTGTGGTGCTTGAGGCAGAACCAGAACTCGCCGTCACTCATGGCCCGAAACTACACTTCCGCACCGTGACTCCCGTGGCTCCCGCGTCCATCTCGCCGCGTCGACCGGTTCCCGCGCACATCGCGCGCCCGGAGTACGTCGACCGCCCGGCGCCGACGCCGTACACCGGCAGCCACGTGCAGGACACCGGGACCATCGAGCGGATGCGGGTCGCGGGTCGGCTGGCCGCCCAGTGCCGCGACCTGGTGGGGTCCCACGTGGTCCCGGGCGTCACGACCGACGAGCTGGACCGGATCGGCCACGAGTTCCTCTGCGACCACGGCGCCTACCCCTCGACGCTGGGCTACCGCGGCTTCCCGAAGTCGCTGTGCTCGAGCGTCAACGAGGTGGTCTGCCACGGCATCCCGGACGGCCGGGTCGTCGAGGACGGCGACATCGTCAACATCGACGTCACCGCCTACCTCGACGGCGTGCACGGCGACACCAACGCCACCTTCCTGGCCGGCGACGTCGACGAGGAGACCCGCCAGCTCGTCGAGCACACCCGGGAGGCGCTGCGCCGGGGCATCAACGCGGTGAAGCCCGGCCGGCGGATCAACGTGATCGGGCGGGTCATCGAGTCCTACGCGAAGCGGTTCGGCTACGGCGTGGTCCGCGAGTTCACCGGTCACGGCATCGGGACGTCGTTCCACTCCGGCCTGGTCGTGCCGCACTACGACGACCCGGAGCACGACGACCTGATCGAGGTCGGCATGACGTTCACGATCGAGCCGATGCTGAACCTCGGCACCCACGAGTGGGAGATGTGGGACGACGGCTGGACGGTCGTCACCCGCGACCGGCGTCCCAGCGCCCAGTTCGAGCACATGCTGGTCGTCACCCCCACCGGCGCCGAGGTGCTCACCGAGGCGTGAGCCGGCCGTCCTGACCCCAGCGGTGAGCCTGCCACCGTTTCGAACGCCGTCCGGCCCCTGGCGGTGAGCCTGCCACCGTTTCCACGACGAGAACGGTGGCAGGCTCACCGCTGCCACGAGCGGGTCAGACCAGAACGCCAGAGCCAGACCCCGGCGTGTCCCCCGGCGCCAGGTGTCGCCGCATCGACTTGTGGGCAGGACGAGGCCATGCGCCTCGAGCCCCGACATCATCTGGCCGGCCTCGCCGTACTCCTGATCGCCGTGACCTCCGGGACGGTCGGCGCGGCCGCCGCCCCGGCACCCGGCCCGGCCGCAGCCGCTGCGGTCGCCGAGGACGACGGGTACGGCCGGATGATGCTGCTCCTGGACGCCTCGGGCTCCATGGCCGAGCCGGCCGGCGGCGGCCAGACCAAGATCGCGGCGGCCCGCAGGGCGCTCACGACGGTGGTCGAGGGCCTCCCGGACGAGGCCCAGGTGGGGCTCCGGGTCTTCGGCGCGAAGGTGTTCTCGCGCACCGACCCGGGCTCGTGCACCGACAGCCAGGTCGTGGTCGAGCCCGGCACCGGCAACCGCGACGCCCTGCGCGCCGCGGTCGGCGCCTACGAGCCGTACGGCGAGACCCCGATCCCGCACGCGCTCACCGAGGCCGCCAAGGATCTCGGCGACGAGGGCGCCCGGTCGATCGTGCTGGTCTCCGACGGCGAGTCGACCTGCGACCCGGACCCGTGCCGGGTGGCCGCAGAGCTGCAGAAGACCGGCATCGACCTGCGCATCGACGTGGTCGGGCTGTCGGTCTCCGGCAAGGCCCGCCAGCAGCTGCAGTGCATCGCCGAGCAGGGCAACGGCACCTACTACGACGCCGACAGCGCCGCGGACATCGAGAGCCGCCTGACCCGCGTCGCGGCTCGCGCGGTGCAGCCCTTCACGCTGACCGGCGAGCCGATCGTCGGCGGTCCCGAGAGCTCGCCGACCCCGATCGCGGTCGGCGAGTACGTCGACTCCCTCGGAGCGTCGGGTGACTCGAAGAGCTACGTGTTCACCCGCGAGACGGCCGGGACCACCCTGCGCGTCGCGGCGCTCTCCCAGGGCGAGACGGGGTTCCTCGACGGGGTGATCGCCGAGGTCACCGGGCCCGCCGGGCGCTGCGACTACGCCAGCGCCAACCGGACCGCCATCGACGTGCGTGAGGTGATGGGCGTCCAGCTGACCGCCGGAGCGGACCTCGGCTCGTCGAACGTCGAGGGCTGCCACGAGCCCGGCGAGTACGTCCTGACCGTCTCCCGGGCGCGCGGCGGGACCGAGGAGGTGCCGTTCGGCCTGGTCGTGACCGAGGAGCCCCCGGTCGAGGAGGTCGGCTTCAGCGACCCGGCGCTCGCCAACCTGTCGGTCGCCGCCCCTCACGTGAGCGGGCCGGTCCAGAAGGTCGAGGGCGCAGCGTCGTTCGACGCTGCCCCCGAGATCGAGACGGGCAGCTGGTCGAGCACCGTCGTGCCCGGCGAGGTGCTGTTCTACAAGGTTCCGCTCGACTTCGGGCAGGCGGCGCAGGTCAGCGTGGAGTTCCCGGAGGCCGGCGGCGAGCTCGCCGAGCAGTTCGGCCGGTTCCCGCCGAGCGCCAACCTGACGCTGTTCAACCCGCTGCAGGCGCAGCTGGGTTACGTCGACGGCTCCGAGTGGCTGGGCTCCGCCGACGGCACGACCCTGCAGACGGCGATCCCGGCAGTCAGCCGCGCGCCGTCGGAGATCCGCAGCGCGAAGTTCAACGGTGGCGCGGACGTGACCGCGGCGGGCGACTACTACGTCAGCGTGAGCGTGCAGAAGCAGGACCACACCCTCGAGATCCCGTTCACCCTCAACGTGGAGGTCATCGGCGAGCCCGCCGCGGGCCCGACGTACGCCGACGGGGCGACCTGGAGCATCACGGACGGTGCTGGCGAGGCCGACGGCGAGGGCACCGCGACCGGCGACTCGGCGAGCCCGTCCGACAATGAGTCGGACGACGCGGACGCGGACGGCGGCGCCGAAGCCGCGGCCGGCGGCAGCGACGAGGGCGGGCCCGGGGCTGCCGTGGCGATCGGTGTCGGGGTCCTGGTGCTGGCCGCGCTGGCGGGGGCCGCCATCCTGTGGCACCGCCGCGCGGCGAGCTGACCGGCGCCGCCGTCAGGCGAGGTCGTCGAAGGAGCGCTCGCCGGTCTCGGCCAGCCGCCGCTCGACCCGGAGCACGGCGACCTCGTGCTCGGGATCGCCGGTCATCGCGGCGGCCAGGCGCAGGTGCGGCAGCGCCGCGGCGTACTCCGACTGGCGCTCCAGCGCCCGGCCCAGCGCGTGGTGCACCCAGTCGTCGTCCGGCCGCTCCTCGGCGAGGGCACGCAGCTCCGCCTCGGCCCGCCCGAGCTGGGCGCGGATCAGGTAGGCCCAGGCACGCAGCGAGCGCAGCCCGCTGTTGCCGGGCTCCTCGGCCAGCGCCGGCTCGATGACTTCCAACGCCTCCACGGGCGCGCGGCGCGCGAGCAGGTCGTGGGCGGTGCGGTACGCCGCCTCGTGGCCCCGCTGGCCGGGGAACACGATCGGCGGGGCCTTCAGCTCCTCGAACTCGTCCATGGCGCCCAACCTAGCCGGGGCCGCGGTGTGTCATCCTTGCCCTGCGGATGGGCTGGCCGGGCGACCGCGTCGCACCCTTCGGGGTACGCCGAGGAAGGTCCGGGCTCCACAGGGCAGGGTGGTGGGTAACACCCACCCGGGGTGACCCGCGGGACAGTGCCACAGAAAACAAACCGCCTCCCGGCTTGCCGGGCGGTAAGGGTGAAACGGTGGGGCAAGAGCCCACCAGCGATCCGGGTGACCGGATCGGCTAGGCAAACCCCACCCGGAGCAAGGTCAAGAAGTCGCGGTTCCGGCCGCGACGCGCGCACGTTCGAGGGCGGCCCGCCCGAGTGCGCGGGTAGACCGCTGGAGGCTGCCGGCAACGGCAGCCGTAGATGGATGGTCGCCCCCCGGACGCCCGCAAGGGCCCCGGGGACAGAACCCGGCCTACAGGCCAGCCCGTCCGCACTTCACCCCTCTGACCTGCCAAGGCGCATGCCGTCGTTGGCTGAGCAGGCGCGGTGATACCGGGATGCGTGGCCGTCGGTTGTCGCTGGATCGGCGTCCGTCGTGGTCCAGCTGCTGCTCGCCGGCTACTTCGAACGCCGTGGTGCGAGCTTCGCAGTCAGCGTGGCGCTCGGCGTCCACGCCGTGTCGGACCTGCCCGCCAATGACCGGCGTGGCGGCTCCACGCACCTCGGAGCCAGTGCCTACGCTCGCGGTCAGCGCCTCCCACCGGGGTGGGTGCCTCAGTGTCTGCGCCCGCAGCCACAACGTCCTCATAGCGGGCGTGGAGCCGGTCGCGCACCTCCTCAGCGCTCAACTGGGATCGGGTACGCGAGTCGCGAGCGACGGCCGCACCGGTGGCGGCGACGCCGACCAACCCAGCCAACCCGACCAGTTTCCAGATCTTCGACACGGCAGGAGCACCTCCATCTTGGCCAGCACAGGCAACCACAGCCTTGCCCTGGACGAGGCACTGGACACCACTCGGACCGGAGACCTGTGGTTGTTCCGCGGCACGTCCCCGGCTGACCAGACCATCCGGGCGCTCACCAACGCCCCTGTCAACCACGTGGGGATGACGATTGTTCTCGACGACCTGCCGCCGCTCATGTGGCATGCCGAGCTCGGACAGGGACTCGTGGACGTGTGGACAGGGACCCACCACCGCGGGGCGCAGCTGCACGACGCCAGCCAGGCAGTGCTGCAGTGGACGGGCCGGTACCAACAGCACGCGTGGCTGCGACAGCTCCACTCCCCCGTCACCCGTGCGCAGGAGGACGCCGCCCTGCGGACCGTTGCCCAGATGGCGGGCACCCCGTTCCCGGCCACGGCGTCGCTGGCTGCCCGGTGGCTGCGCGGCCGATTGCGGCGACCTGCCGGCATCGAGGAGACCTACTGCGCCGAGGTCGTGGCAGCGACCTACACCGCGATGGGTCTGCTGGACGGCAGCCGGCCGTCGAACTACTACGACCCGGGCAAGTTCTGGTCCGGCGACCACCTCGACCTGTGCGATGACGCCCGGCTCGGCGACGAGATCACCATCGAGCTGCCGCGTGCCGGGTCTGATGGAGGCGCTCATTCCACCGAAGGATGAGAGTCATGGCAGCACCCAGGAAGTACGCCGACGAGTTCAGCAACGGGAAGACCCCGCACCCGAGGGCCGGGGTGCCACGGCCCGGGCGACCCATCGTCCGTCGTACGCCTTGGTCGCCACCCGCGGAGCGTAGTGCAGATGTCCTCCAGGGCCGGGGACTCTGCGCCCCGCCCGGTGCCCACTTCCGGCCTGTCCGCCGATGAATCCCCCGGCACCTCGGGGTCTCACCGACATGGCGACGTTCGCACTCGTGCACGGCTCGGGCGATGGCGGCTGGGCCTGGCACCTCGTCCAGCAGGCGCTCAGGGAGCGCGGCCATGACGCGGTCGCGCCGGACCTGCCGACGGACCGCGAGGACGCGACCTGGGAGGACTGCGCCGAGGCCATCGTGCGCGCGGTCGGAAGCGGCCGCGACGTGGTGCTGGTGGGGCACTCCTCAGGCGGTTTCGTCCTGCCACTCGCGGCCGAGCGGGTGGCCCCGGTGCTGCAGGTCTTCGTGGCGGCGATGGTGCCCGAGCCTGGCGAGACCCCGGCGGACTGGTTCGAGAACGTCGGGTGGTCCGCAGCGGTGGAGGAAGCGGCCGGGCGCGACGACGGCCTCACCGGCAGTCCCGATCCGATGGTCGCCTTCTACCACGACGTCCCCGTCGACCTCGCGACCCAGGCGATGGCGCGGGAGCGACCCACCAGCGAGAGGCTCGGGAGCACCCCCAGTCCCCCAGCGGCGCGGCCGACCGGCGAGGTGCGGTACCTGGTGACGAGCCACGACCGCTTCATCCCTCCCGAGGTCCAGCGGCGAGTCGCCGCCGAGCGTCTCGGCCTCGTGGCGCCCGACGAGATCGCCAGCGGGCACTGCGTCAACCTGAGCCGTCCCGACGACGTGGCCGGATACCTCGTCCGGCTGGCCGAGGAGACCTCACCGCCTGCCACCCCCCGGAGCACCGGCCCGAGTCAGACCAGGCTGGCGAGAAGCTCCCGCACCCGCCGATCGATCTCGTCACGGATCTCGCGGACGGCGTCCGGCCCCTGGCCCGAGGGGTCGGGCAGTGCCCAGTCCTCGTAGCGCTTCCCGGGAAAGATGGGGCAGGCATCGCCGCAGCCCATGGTGACGACGACGTCCGAGGCCGCCACGTCCTCGGTCAGGAGCTTCCTGGGGAGCTCTCGGGAGATGTCGATGCCGAGCTCGGCCATCACCGCGACGACCGCCCGGTTGACCGAGTCGGCGGGTTCGGAGCCGGCCGAGCGGACGCGGACCCGACCCGCGGCGTGATGGTCCAGGAGCGCGGCGGCCATCTGGGAGCGGCCCTGGTTGTGGACGCAGACGAAGAGGACCTCGGGGGTGCCGGTCATCGGGAGGCCCCGGCGTGCGAGGGCGAGGCCGACGGATAGAAGCGGCGCCGGGCCCAGAGCGCGACGTACACCAGGCCGACCAGGACCGGGACCTCGATGAGGGGGCCCACGACTCCGGCGAGCGCCTCGCCGGAGGTGACCCCGAAGACGCCGATCGCGACCGCGATCGCGAGCTCGAAGTTGTTGCCGGCGGCGGTGAAGGCGAGCGCGGTCGTCCGCCGGTACGTCATCCGCAGCCGGTAGCCGAGGAGGAACGACCCGCCCCACATGATCGCGAAGTAGGCGAGCAGTGGCAGGGCGATCCGGGCGACGTCGAGTGGCTTGCTGGTGATCGTGTCGCCCTGGAGCGCGAACAGGATGACGATCGTGAACAGCAGCCCGTACAGCGCCGTCGGGCCGATCCGCGGCAGGAAGCGGGACTCGTACCACTCCCGACCCCGCGCCCGCTCCCCGAGCGTGCGGGTGAGGAAGCCCGCGAGCAGCGGGATGCCCAGGAAGACCAGGACGCTCGCGGCGATGCTCCACACCGAGACCTCGAGCCCGGTCTGGTCGAGGCCGAGCCAGCCGGGGAGCAGCTCGAGGTAGAAGTAGCCGAGCCCCGCGAACGCGACGATCTGGAAGACCGCGTTGAGCGCGACCAGGATCGCGGCCGCCTCGCCGTCCCCGCAGGCGAGGTCGTTCCAGATCAGCACCATCGCGATGCAGCGGGCGAGCCCGACGATGATCAGCCCGGTGCGGTACTCGGGCAGGTCCGGCAGCAGCAGCCAGGCCAGCGCGAACATCAGCGCCGGGCCGAGGATCCAGTTCAGGACGATCGAGGAGACCAAGAGCCTGCGGTCGCCGGTGACGTGGCCGAGCTCGTCGTAGCGGACCTTGGCCAGGACCGGGTACATCATCACCAGCAGCCCGATCGCGATCGGCAGCGAGACGGACCCGACCTCGACCTTCGACAGCGCGTCGTCGAGCCCCTCGACGGTCCGGCCGAGCACCAGGCCGGCCACCATCGCCGCGAGGATCCAGACCGGGAGGAACCGGTCCAGCACCGAGAGCCGCTGGAGTACGGCGGCGTCCTCCCCCGCCACTGCCGACTCAGGGGTGCCAGCGCGCTCCTGGGAGAGGTCGCTCATGCTCCGGCGCCCACGGGCTGCGCGCTCGGGGGCAGCGCGAGGCCGGCGGTCGTGAACCCGGCGGTCGTGAACCCGGCGGTCGTGAACAGCGTGGCCATCGCCTGCATCGCCGCCGGCCGGGCCTGGTAGTAGACCCAGATGCCGCGCTTCTCCCGGTCCAGCAGCCCGGCCTCGTGCAGGACCTTGAGGTGGTGGCTGATCGTCGGCTGGGACAGGTCGAACGCAGGCAGCAGATCGCACACGCACGCCTCGGCGTCCTCGTGCGAGAGCACCATCGACATCAGCCGCAGCCGCACCGGGTCGGCGAGCGCCTTGAGCAGCGGCGCCACCTGGGCTGCCTGCTCGGCCGTCATCGGCTCGCGCGACAGCGGCGTACAGCACGCCAGCGCGCTCTCGGAAACGGCTTCGGAAACGGCCTCGGGAGCGTCGGACGAACCACGAACGGTTCCAGACATCGACATGCGTCAATAGTGACACACGTCGATCTCTTGGTTATGGTCAGCACATCGACGACTGTCGATGAGTAGGGCTCGCTCCTCGATGTCCGCGAGCCCCGTCCTGCGTTCGAAAGAGGCCACCATGCCGAGCGACAACCTGCCCCTCGTGATCGTCGGAGCCGGGCCCATCGGGCTCGCCGCCGCCGCCCACGCCCGGTCCCGCGGCCTGACCAGCATCGTCCTGGAGGCCGGGCCGACCGCCGGCGCCGCCGTGCGCGAGTGGGGCCACGTCCGGCTGTTCTCCGCCTGGTCCGAGCTCGTCGACCCCGCCGCGGCCGAGCTCCTCGCCGCCGCCGGCTGGACGGCGCCCGACCCGCAGTCCTACCCGACCGGTCGGGCCTGGGCCGAGCAGTACCTCGCTCCGCTCGCCGAGGCGCTCGCCGCGACCGACGAGGTCGAGATCCGGTACGGGCACCGCGTGGTGGGTCTGGCGAAGCGCGGCCGGGACCGGATGGTCGACTCCGGCCGGGAGGACAGCCCGTTCGCCGTCCACGTGCAGACGGCCCGGGGCCGGATCCGGATGGAGGCGGCGGCGGTCATCGACGCCTCCGGCACCTGGGGCACCCCGAGCCCGCTGGGCGGGGACGGCCTTCCGGCCATCGGCGAGGACACCCACGCCTACCGGATCCGCTACGGCATCCCCGACCTCACCGACCCCGCGACCGCCGCGCGGTACGCCGGCAAGCACGTCGCGGTCGCGGGCACCGGCGCGTCGGCGCAGAACACCCTCGTCGGGCTCGCCGCCCTGGCCGAGGACCACCCCGGCACCCGCATCTCCTGGCTGGTACGCCGCGCCGCGACCGGCGACGCGTTCGGCGGCGGCGACAACGACCAGCTGGAGGCCCGCGGCGCCCTCGGCGACCGAGCCCGGTCCGCCGTCGAGTCCGGCCACGTCGAGGTCGTCACGTCCTTCCGCACCGCGGACGTCACCGACGCCCCGGCCCAGGACGGCACGCTCGTCCTCACCAGCGTCGACGGCACGGCCCTCGACGCCGTCGACGAGGTCATCGTCGTCACCGGATTCCGGCCCGACCTGTCGTTCCTCTCCGAGGTGCGTCTCGACCTGGACCCGGTCCTGTCCGCCCCGACCCGGCTGGCGCCCCTCATCGACCCGAACGTCCACTCCTGCGGCACTGTCTACCCGCACGGCGCCGGCGAGCTCGCCCAGCCCGAGCCGGGCCTCTACCTGGTCGGGATGAAGTCCTACGGACGAGCGCCCTCGTTCCTGGCACTGACCGGCTTCGAGCAGACCCGCAGCGTCGTCGCGGCCATCGCCGGAGACCACGAGGCCGCGGCACGCGTCGAGCTCGTGCTGCCGGAGTCCGGTGTCTGCGGCGGGTCCGGCAGCTTCGACGAGCAGCCGGCCGACGCGGCGGACGGGAGCGGCGGTGGCTGCTGCGGGCCGGCCGAGCCGCAGCTGATCACGCTCGGCACCTCCGGCGCTCCGTCCTAGGCGCCGACTAATTCGGTGGGCACAGCCCGTCTCGCCGAGCAGGCTGCCACCATGACCAGCAGCGATCTGTGGGACGCCGAGACGGCCCAGGCGTACGACGAGAGCTCGGCCTTCATGTTCGCCCCGGACGTCCTGGAGCCGGCACTCCGCTTCTGGCCGATCTGGCCGGCGACGGCCCGGCCCTGGAATTCGCGATCGGCACGGGACGGGTGGCCGTGCCGCTGGCCGAGCGGGGCGTAGCGGTGAGCGGCATCGAGCTCTCGCAGCCGATGGCCGACGAGCTCCGCACGAAGCGGACCGACATCCCGGTCGTGGTCGGCGACATGGCCACGACCGCGGTCCCGGGGCGGTTCTCGCTCGTCTACCTGGTCTGGAACACCATCGGGAACCTCCGGACCCAGCCCGAGCAGGTCGCCTGCTTCCGCAATGCAGCCCGCCACCTGGCACCTGCCGGGAGGTTCGTCTCGGTCTGGCGCAAGCCGGATCGGGCGGACCACGAGCGGGACGAGGCCGATCCGCGCTGAGCCCGGGCCCGGCACCGAGGCCAGCCCCTAGGGGCGCTCAGACGCGCGGCCGGCGCGGCCCCTGATCTCGGCGATCACGTCCGTCTTGGCGTCGGCGTACGCGTTCATGTCGGGCCAGTCCCGCTCGACCAGGGCGCGCTTGGTCCGCTCGTACAACCCGCGGTCTCCCTCGTCGCGGCGCAGGCGGTCCCGAAAGACCAGATAGTCCTCCGCTGCACTGTCGCCCGTCTGGAGGATGTGGACGTGGACGTCCAGCTCGGGGGTGCGGACCAGCCGGTGGCCAGGCTCGCGCACCCGCAGGACGTACCCGGCGGCGATCAACGGGTCGAGGTAGTCCTCCTCGGCGGTGATGTCACCGACGGTGACGAGGATGTCGATGATCGGCTTCGCGGCCAGGCCAGGCACCGAGGTCGACCCGATGTGCTCGAGCTGCCGAGCCGTCGCGCCCAGGGCCGCGCGGATTCGTGACGCGTGCTCCCGATAGCTGACCGGCCAGCTCGCGTCGTACTCCGCGATGACGAGGTCGCGCTTCTCGACCCCGCCGACGATCTCGATCCCCGTGACGTCGGGTCGCCTGGGAGTGGGATCACGGCGGGGAGGCATCGGGGCAACGTACGAATCCGCCGCGTGCAGGTCAACTCACGCCGCCCGGCGAAGCGGATGTCGCCGTTCGGCATCCGGGCGTGGAGGTAGCGGTCGTCGTGGATCAGATGGTGGTGCCGGGAGCAGAGCAGGACGCCGTCGGCGAGGGCCTTGCGCTTGCCTTCGCCGTCGAGTGCTTGACCTCAACAAGACTTGAGGTCCTACCGTCGTCGCAACGCCTGCCGATCGCGCCGGCACCGGCGCTGAGACACCAGGAAGGGATACGCCATGACGGGAGAGCAGGGGCCCGACGCCGAGCCGAGAAGGGGGAAAACCAGCCCCGGCTCTGGTCGCTGCGCCATCTCTCGGCGAACGACATCTCCCCCGACGGCGCGGCGATGACCGTGCCCGAGATGCGGGAGGCCACGTTGTCCTACCTCCGCCCGGAGGACGACCTGACGGCGGAGGCCGAAGTGCTCGTGGGGCGTGGCTGGCTGACCCGTCACGTCGAGCAGCGCCAGCGGCTCGCCGATGCAGGCGAGCGGGCCCCGTCGACCTCGCGCATGCACCCGCACCATCCCGAGGCCCGCGATCCTGTTCAAGCTCGAGCTGACCCGGGGTGCCGAGGCTCCTGACCCACGGGACCGCGTCATCAGCATTACGTCCGCGGCCCGGCCAGCGGGTAGGTTGCGCGGGTGGCCGATACCCGCCCCCGCCGCACCTTCGCTGTCATCAGCCACCCGGACGCCGGCAAGTCCACCCTGACCGAGGCCCTCGCGCTGCACGCCCGCGTGATCACCGAGGCCGGTGCCGTGCACGGCAAGGGCGACCGGCGCGCGACCGTCTCCGACTGGATGGCGATGGAGAAGGCCCGCGGCATCTCGATCACCTCCGCCGCGCTGCAGTTCACCTACCGCGACCACGTGGTGAACCTGGTCGACACCCCCGGCCACAGCGACTTCTCCGAGGACACCTACCGGGTGCTGTCGGCCGTCGACTCGGCAGTGATGCTGGTCGACGCCGGAAAGGGGCTGGAGCCGCAGACCCTCAAGCTGTTCCAGGTCTGCGCGCTGCGCGGCATCCCGGTGATCACCGTGATCAACAAGTGGGACCGCCCCGGCCTGTCGCCGCTGGGGCTGCTCGACGAGATCGAGCGCCAGATCAAGCTGCGCCCGACGCCGCTGACCTGGCCGGTCGGCGAGGCCGGCGACTTCCGCGGCGTGCTCGACCGGCGTACCGGCGAGTTCATCAAGTACACCCGCACCGCCGGCGGCGCCACGATCGCCCCCGAGCGCCGAATGCCGGCCGCCGAGGTCGACGCCGCCGACGCCGAGGTCTGGGCCGAGGCCGTGGAGGGCCACGAGCTGCTCACCCTCGACGACGCCGACCACGACCAGAAGCGCTTCCTGGCCGGCGAGTCCACCCCGGTGATGTTCGCCTCGGCGCTGCAGAACTTCGGTGTCGCCCAGCTGCTCGACCTGCTGCTCGAGCTGGCGCCCGGCCCGAGCGCGACCGCCGGCGTCGACGGCTCGGTCCGCGACGTCGACGACGACTTCAGCGCGTTCATCTTCAAGGTGCAGTCGGGCATGAACAACGCCCACCGCGACCGGCTCGCCTATGCCCGGGTGGTCTCCGGCCAGTTCGAGCGCGGCATGGTGCTCACCCACGCCGCCACCGGCCGCCCGTTCGCCACCAAGTACGCCCAGTCGGTCTTCGGCCGCGACACCGCCTCGGTCGACCACGCGTCGCCGGGCGACATCATCGGCTTCGTCAACGCCCAGGCCCTGCGCGTCGGCGACACCGTGTACGACGGGGCGCCGATCGAGTACCCGCCGGTGCCGAGCTTCGCCCCCGAGCACTTCCGGTCGGCCACCGCCGGCGACATCGGCCGCTACAAGCAGTTCCGCCGCGGCATCGAGCAGCTCGACCAGGAGGGCGTCGTCCAGGTGCTCCGCTCCGACCTGCGCGGCGACCAGAGCCCGGTGCTCGCCGCGGTCGGCCCGCTGCAGTTCGAGGTGGTCGAGGAGCGGATGAAGAACGAGTTCAACTCCCCCATCAAGTTCTCGCGCCTGGACTACCAGGTCGCGCGCCGTACCGACGCGGACGGCGCCACGGCCCTGAAGGGCAAGCGCGGCGTCGAGGTGCTCCAGCGCACCGACGGCACCCACCTCGCGCTCTTCGTGGACCAGTGGCGCGCCAACGTCACCGCCCGCGACAACCCGGAGATCCTGCTCGAGGCCCTGCCCGCCGGCGGCAGCTGACCCGCTGCGCGCTCCCGTCCCGTCTGCCGAAAAAACAGGTGGGGTAGGTCGGCCGATCCGAGAAACAGGTGGGGTCGGGACGAATTCGAGCGCCGAAATCCCCCCGACCCCACCAGCTGTTGTCGCAGCAGCCGGGCGCTGGGCCAGTAGCCGGCCCGTAGTCGACGGTGCCGCCCCCAGGAGCACGTCGCCCCGAGTGCCCACGTCCGCGAGGTTCTCGACGACCTCGGCGCCGAGACCACCGATGAGTTCCCGCGGCACCCGGAGTCGGACGACCGTCGAGCCCGACGAAGGGGGACGCGTGACCCAGCTCCTGCGAGTTCAGAACTTCAACGTCTCGAGTGACGGCATCGGCGCCGGCGAGGGCCAGACCCTCGAGCAGCCGTTCGGGCTGCCGGCGCCGGAGCGGCTCTTCGCCTGGGCCGGCGCGACGGCCAGCTGGCCGCGGCGCACGGAGCCCGGCGGGAGCCGGGGCCTGGACGACTACCTGACCCGGAACTTCGAGCACAACATCGGCGCCGAGATCATGGGCCGCAACAAGTTCGGGCCGCAGCGCGGCCCGTGGCCGGACCTCGACTGGCGCGGCTGGTAGGCGACGTACGAGAGCCGGACGACTCAGCCCGACCCGGCCTCGAGCCGACTGCGGTCACGACCCGGCGCGACATCCACCAGGTGAGCGGCACGGGGTCGACCTCACGGGGCTCCGGCTCGGTGAACATCCAGCACACGGCCCACTCCCGGACCGCCATGATCACACCCTCGAGGTCACGACCGGCCGGTGTGTCAGCCGGTACTCATGGCGACACCGTGCCTCGGCTCGACCCGGGTCACCACGCTGCGTTCCAGGTGGTCCAGGTGGTCCAGGTGGTCCAGGCGCTGCTGAAGCAGCGAGCAGGAGATCCCCGGCAGGCGGACGGGTTCGTCGGGCCATGCTCGATGCTCGTGGTCTCCGGGACCCGGCCAGGCGGGGCGGCGACGGTCACCGACCGGCGGTAGGAGACCGTAGGCCCGTGCACCGCCCCGACCTGACCCCGCTGCAGGTCCTGCGGACCACGTTCGGCTTCCCGGAGTTCCGCGGCCAGCAGGCCGAGGTCGTCGAGGCCGTCGTCGCCGGCCGGGACGCGCTGGTGCTGATGCCGACGGGCGCCGGCAAGTCGCTGTGCTACCAGGTCCCCGCGCTGGTCCGCCCCGGCACCGGGATCGTGGTCTCCCCGCTGATCGCGCTGATGCACGACCAGGTCTCCGCGCTGGCCGCGCGCGGCGTGCGGGCGGCGTCCTGGAACTCCTCGCTGGAGCCCGACGAGCGCCGCGAGGTGGCCCGCGCGTACGCCTCCGGCGAGCTCGACCTGCTCTACCTCTCTCCCGAGCGGCTGGCCGCCCCCGGCACCCTGGAGCTCCTCGGTCGCGCCCCGATCAGCGTGATCGCGATCGACGAGGCGCACTGCGTCGCCTCCTGGGGCCACGACTTCCGGCCCGACTACCTGACCATCGCGCGGCTGACCGAGCGCTTCCCCGAGGTGCCCCGGGTCGCGCTGACCGCGACTGCGACCACGGCGACTGCCGCGGAGATCGCCGAGCGGCTCGGGCTCCGCCTCGGCGCCGACGGGGCCGGGCGGTTCGTCGCGTCGTTCGACCGGCCGAACATCGAGTACCGGATCGTCGCGAAGAACGACCCCCACCAGCAGCTCCTCGGCCTGCTCACCCGCGAGCACGCCGGCGACTCCGGCATCGTCTACTGCCTCACCCGCCGCTCCGTCGAGGAGACCGCGAGGTTCCTCACCGCCCACGGGGTGGCGGCGCTGCCCTACCACGCCGGCCTGCCCGCGGCGGTCCGCACCACGAACCAGCGCCGGTTCCTGCACGAGTCGCCGCTGGTCGTGGTCGCGACGATCGCGTTCGGGATGGGCATCGACAAGCCCGATGTCCGGTTCGTGACCCACCTGGACCTGCCGAAGTCGGTGGAGGGCTACTACCAGGAGACCGGCCGCGCCGGCCGGGACGGACTTCCAGCGACGGCCTGGCTCGCCTACGGGACGGCCGACGTCGCACAGCTGCGCCGGTTCATCGCCCGCTCCCCCGGCGGGGTCGTCCAGCGCCGGGTCCAGGGCGCGAACCTGGACTCGATGCTCGCGCTCTGCGAGACGGTGCGCTGCCGGCGGGCCCGCCTGCTCGGCTACTTCGGCCAGCCGGTACCCGAGCGGTGCGGGCGCTGCGACGCCTGCACGGACCCGCCCGCGGTGTACGACGCCACACCCGCCGCCCGACAGCTGCTCGCGGTCGTCGCCGACCTCGGCCGGCGCCGGCAGCAGGCCGACCTCGAGCAGGTTCTCCAGGTACTCGAGGAGGCGGGGACCGAGCCGCCGGAGCCGGGCTGGGCGGCCGTGGCCCGGCAGCTGGTGGCCGAGCGGCACCTGACCCGCGACGTGCTGGGTCGCCAGGGACTGCGGGTCACCGAGAGCGCGGCGCTGGTGCTCGACGGCGAGGTCCGCGTGGAGCTGCGCCGGGACCGGCCGGTCGCGGCGCCGCCGAAGCCCAGGCCCGCCCGCGCCGCCCGGCGCCGGCGTACCAGCAGGAAGCGGCCCGGCCGCCGCGGCGCCCGGACCCGGACCAGCACCGCCAGCCCTGCCCCCACCCTCGGCGACCTCGATCCGGCCGCACGCGGACGCTACGACGCGCTCGACGCCTGGCGCCGCGACCGGGCGGGCGAGCTCGGCCTGCGGCCGTTCTTCGTGCTCCCCGACCGGACCCTGGTGGCGCTCGCCCAGCAGAACCCGACCGGGCGCGACCAGCTCGTCGACGTCCCCGGCATCGGGCCGAAGACCCTGGCCCGCTGGGGCGACCCCGTCCTCGCGGTCCTGGCCGGCGGCCGGCCGCCAAGCGCCTGACCGGGACCCTGGACAGGACCCCCGCCCTGCGGAAGGGTGCCGACATGGCCCGACTCGGAGCACTCCTCCTGTCCACCGCCCTCCTGGGCTCCTCCCTCCTCGGCGGCACGGCGTACGCCGGAGGCGCCGCGGGCCAGCACAGCCCGCCCGGCCACGGGGCGGAGCCCCGCCTGTCCTGGCGCGAGAGCGTGCTCGACGCCGACCAGGGCTTCCGCGGCCTGGACGCGGTGAACCGCCGCACGGCCTGGGTGAGCGGCGGCAGCGTCACCGAGGGCGGCCCCGGGCGGGTGTTCCGGACCACCGACGGCGGCCGGGACTGGGAGGACGTGAGCCCGCCCGGCACCGAGGGCCTGATGTTCCGCGACGTCGAGGCCCGCAGCGCCAAGGAGGCGGTGATCCTCGCGATCGGCCCGGGCGAGGCGTCCCGGATCTACCGGACCACCAACGGCGGCGCCAGCTGGCGAACGTCCTTCGTCAACGACGACCCCGCCGCGTTCTACGACTGCATGGCCTTCTATCCCGGCGGCCGCCGGGGCCTGGCGATGAGCGACCCGGTCGACGGGAAGTTCCGGATCCTCGCCACCCGCGACTTCGGCCGGTCCTGGTCGGTGCTCCCCGACGAGGGGATGCCCGAGGCCCCGACCGAGTTCGGCTTCGCCGCCAGCGGCGACTGCCTGGTCACCGCCGGCCACGCGGCGTACTTCGGGACCGGCGGCGGCGCCGCCCGGGTCTTCCGCTCCACCGACTTCGGCCGGACCTGGACCGCTACCGAGTCCACGATCCCGGCGGGCGAGTCCGCCGGCGTGTTCGCGCTGGCGTTCCGTACGCCGTGGCAGGGCGTCGCCGTGGGCGGGGACTTCGCCGACCCCGCCGACGGTGTCGACGCCGTCGCGACCACCCGCCGTGGCACCGTCTGGCGCAGCGCCGGCGACCTGACCCACCTGGCCGAGGACGCGGCGTACCTCCCGCTGCGCGGACGCCCGCTGCTGGTCACCGGCGAGTCCGGCGAGGTGCGGGGCACCAGCATCAGCACCGATGAGGGCCGCAGCTGGACCCGGGTCACCGGCACCGGCTACCACGCCCTGGACTGCACCGCCGACGGCTCCTGCTGGGCCGCCGGCGGCGGCGGCCGGGTGGCCCGCCTCGCCCACTGACGGACGCCGCCCGGGGCGGCCGCGCCGGTCCCTGGTCCCGCTCGCCCTCGCCGGTGCCGTGGCGGTGGTCTCGACCGGCCTCCTCGTGCTCGCGGTCGGGCAGGGCTGGCTCGGACCCGACGTGGGCCGCGGCGACGGGTTCTGCGAGGCGGCCCGCGACGGGTTCGTGAAGCAGCCCGCCAACACCTTCTCCAACCTCGGGTTCGTCGTCGCCGGGCTCCTGGTCGCCTGGCGCGCGGGCCGGGCCGACCTGCTCGGCGACGTCCTCCCCCGCCGGGGCCTGAGCAGCCGGGGCCCGAACAGCCGGGGCCTGGCCACGGCGTACGCCTGCGTCGTGGTGCTGCTCGGCCCCGCCAGCGCCGCCATGCACGCCACCCAGGCGGAGGCGGGCGGCGACCTGGACATGCTGAGCATGTATCTGGTCGCGTCGTTCGCCGCGGCCTACGCCCTGATGCGGTGGACGGGTCGCGGCCGGTCGTTCTTCGGCACCCTCTTCGTGGCCCTGGTCGGGCTCTGCGAGCTCATCGGGCGGTACGCCGGCGAGGTCCCGGTCGTCGAGCACGCCGGCAACGTCGCGTTCGCGGCGCTGCTGCTGGCGGCGGTCGTGCTCGAGGTCCGGCTGTGGCGACGCAGCGCGGACGACCTGCGCACGGACCTGCGCTGGGGGGCCGGAGCGCTCGGCGCGATCCTGGTGGCGTTCGGGATCTGGAACGTCACGAAGCGGGCCTGGTGCGACCCGCACTCGATCCTGCAGGGGCACGCTGTCTGGCACCTGCTCTGCGCCGTCTCGGCGTACCTGCTGTTCCGGCTGTGGGCCAGCGAGCGCCGCCCGGCGAGCACCCCGTCGCCGGCGGACGGCTGAGCGGTCTTTCGTCCCCAACCCTCCCGCAGCCGCGTCGGGCGTCAACTAGGCTGGGCGGTGCCTGCCGAGCCGACGTCGACGAGCCGGCCGCAGCCCACTCACCCCGAGGAACCGCCGATGCCCGAGCCCAGGCCCGCGGCTCCGGCGCACCCGGGGCAGCGCCTCCCCGGGGCGGCACCGCAGCCCGGCAGGCTGGCCCCGCGGTCGGTCGGGCTCGCCGTCTCGACGGTCTTCTCGCTCGCCTCCACCGCGCCGGCGTACTCGCTGGCCGTCACGGTCGGCCTCCTGGCCTCCCTGGTCGCGGAGGCGACCCCGCTGCTGCTGGCGCTCTCCGCGGTGCCCGTCGTCCTGGTCGTGCTCGCCTTCGGCGAGCTCAACGCCGCCGAGCCCGACTGCGGGACCTGCTACGCCTGGACCTCGAAGCCGTTCGGGCGCCGGGTCGGGTTCCTCGGCGGCTGGGTCGTGATCGCCGCCTGCGTGCTGGTGATGACCAACCTGATGCAGGCCGCCGCCATCTACCTCTACACAGTGGTCGGCCTGGACGCCCTCGCCGACTCCCGGCTCGCCCAGGCGGCCGCCGGCATCGTCCTGCTCGTGGTGATGGCCGGACTGGCCAGCCGCGGCATCACGCTGGCCGCCCGCACCCAGGTGGTCCTCTTCACCGTCGAGGCGGTGCTGCTGGTCGGCTTCGCCGTCCGGGCCGCCGCGGTCGACCCGCTGGCCCCGGCGTCTCCGGCGGGGTCCCCGGCGGCGGGCGTCGACCTGACCACCTCGGGCGTGGTCGCGGCCTTCCTCGTGGCGGTGTTCCTCTACTGGGGCTGGGACTCCTCCTTCTCGGTCAACGAGGAGTCCCACGACCCCGCCGGCACCCCGGTCCGCGCCGCGCTGGCCGCGATGGCGGTCCTGGTCGTGCTGTACGCCGGGTTCGCCTGGGCCGTGACGTCGTACGCCGGCGTCGACCGCCTGGCCGCGGTCGGTGAGGACGACGTGCTCGCGGTGTTCGCGACCAGCCTGATGGGGTCGGCCGGGGGCACGGTGCTCGCCGGCGCTGTCCTGGTCTCCGCCCTGGCCAGCGCCCAGACCACCATCCTGCCCTCGGCGCGGAGCATGTTCTCGATGTCGCGGCGCGGCGACCTGCCGCCCGCACTCTCCCGCGTCAGCTCCCACGGCTCCCCCGCCGTGGCGACCTGGGTCTTCACCGCGCTGGCCGCGTTCGTCTACGCCGTCCTGGTCCTGACCAGCGAGGCGGTCCTGGCCGACTCGGTCGCCGCCACCGCGATGCTGGTCTCCTCCTACTACGCGCTCACCTGCGCGGCGGTCCCGTTCTACTTCGGCCGGCGGGGCCGCGCCGAGCGCCCCGCGCGCCGGGTGGTCCTACCGCTGACCGCGGCGGGTACCTTCACCACAGCGCTCGTCCTGAGCGTGCGCGACAGCTCGACGACCTCCCTGGCCGCCGTCGCCGTGGTCCTGGGATCCGGCCTCGCGTACCTCACCCTGACCCACCGCTCAATCCGAAAGCAGGACCGATGACCACCACGCCCCGCCGGCGCATGCGCTCTGCCAGCGTCGCGATCGGCATCACCGCCCTCGCGGCCTCCGGCCTGACCGGCTGCGCGTCCTCGGCCGACTACGCAGCGGTCTGCGTGGACCCCGAGACCCAGGAGCGGGTCGAGGACAAGGAGTGCGACGACGACTCCGAGTACAACGGCTCCAGCGTCGGCTCCGGCTTCTTCTGGTACTACCTCGGCGCCAGCTCCCGGGTCCCGGCCGTGGGTGGGCTGGCCAGCGGCGGGACCTGGCGGGGCTCCGGGCTCAACGGCACCGTCCAGCGCGGCGGGCTCCCCACGACCGGCGGCTCCAGCGTGAAGTCCACGACCACCAAGGGCGGGTTCGGCGGCTCCAGCCGCGGCTTCTCGTCCTGACCCCCTTGAACCTCGACCAGGAGAACCAGTGAACGACCTGCTCAACGCCCTGCTGCACGCCATCGTCTACGCGCTGGTCTCCGGCCTCATCCTCATCGTCGCCTACTACGTCCTGGACCTGGTGACCCCCGGCCACCTCGGCAGCCACCTGCACGGCACCGACGACTCCGGCAAGGCATCGGTCCACCTCCAGTCGCGCTCCGCCGCCCTGGTCGCCGCAGCCTGGATGGTCTCCAACGCGCTGGTGCTCTTCACCGCCATCTGGACCAACGGCGCCACCGACCTCGGCTGGGCGCTGGCCTGGACGGTCTCCTTCGGGATCCTCGGCGTGGCGCTCAACGCCGCCATGCTCTTCGCCATCGACGCGGTCACGCCCGGGAACCTGCGCCAGATCGTGTGCGAGCCCGGCCCGGTCCGCCCGCTGGCCTACCTCGCCTCCGCGACCGCGCTCTCGGTCGCGGCCATCGTCTGCGCCAGCATCGCCTGATGTGGCGCCACCGGATCAAGCCGCGTCCTGACTGGGAGCGGATCGTCACCGAGCAGGGGCTCGTCTTCCCCGTCACCGAGCTGCCCGACGGGACCAAGCGGCCGTACTGGAACGAGTCGGCCTGGTATGAGTTCACCGGCGACGAGGTCAACACGCTGGAGGCCGCCACCGAGGAGCTGTGGGCGATGTGCCTCGACGCGGCCGGCCACATGGCGGCCACGATGACCGACCAGCGCCTGGGCCTCCCGGCGGGCACGATGGAGGTCGTTCAGCGGTCCATCGGCCGCCAGGACCCCTCGCTCTACTCCCGCTTCGACCTCGTCTACGGCGCCGACGGGACGATCAAGATGCTCGAGATCAACGGCGACACCCCGACCGGGCTCGTCGAGGCCGGCGTCGTCCAGTGGCGCTGGCTCGAGGACCGGCTGCCCGAGCTCGACCAGTGGAACAGCGTCCACGAGCGGCTCGTCGCCGGCTGGCAACGGCTGCGCACCTCCGGGGCCACCACCGGCAACGAGCTGCACTTCTTCTACGACCTCGGCGAGGGCGAGAGCTACGACGACGGCGAGATGGAGATGACCGCGCACTACCTGATGGACACCGCGGTCCAGGCGGGGTTCGCCACGATGGCGCACCCGATGGCCGAGGTCGGCTGGAACCCCGACGCCCGCGAGTTCCGCGACGTCAACGACTACCCCGTCCGCAACGCCTTCAAGCTCTACGCCTGGGAGGAGATGCTCGGCGAGGCCTTCGGACGGCACCTCGTCGAGCAGCGCGAGGCGCGCCCGGTGAACTGGTTCGAGCCGGCCTGGAAGGCGATGCTCTCCACCAAGGCGCTGCTGCCGGTGCTGTGGGAGCGCAACCCCGGCCACCCGCTGCTGCTGCCGGCGTACTTCGACTCCCCCGGCGACCTGGAGAACTGGGTCGCCAAGCCGCTGCACGGCCGCGAGGGCGACAACATCCGCATCCACCTCGCCGACGCCCTCGAGGACCTGGTCATGCCCGGGGCGTACGGCACCGAGGGGTTCGTCTACCAGGCCTACACCGAGCTGCCGGTCTTCGACGGCAACCACGTCGTGCTGGGCTCGTGGGTCATCGACAACGAGGCCGCCGGGATGCTGGTGCGCGAGTCCGACGGACCCG
The DNA here is from genome assembly GCF_003710085.1 of Nocardioides pantholopis. Taxonomy (NCBI): domain Bacteria; kingdom Bacillati; phylum Actinomycetota; class Actinomycetes; order Propionibacteriales; family Nocardioidaceae; genus Nocardioides; species Nocardioides pantholopis. The sequence goes on from NZ_CP033324.1 coordinate 2,614,032, forward strand.
TGACCGACTACTACGGCCGGGTCTGCCCGCACGTCATCTCCGACGCGCTCTCGCCCGACGACGCGCAGCGGCTGGCGTGGCTGGCCGAGCGGGTCGGCCCGAACGCGCCGTCGGTCCGGTAGCGGTCACCGGCGGGACGCCGAGGGCCCGGGCGCGAGCCGGTCAGCGGCGTCCGTAGCCGAGGAGGACGCAGCCGGTGCTGGAGCGCGCCGTCTTGACCAGGTGGAGGCGACGCAGGTCGGCGGTGTCCGTGAACAGCCGCCGCCCCGAGCCGGCGACCGTGGGCACGACGACCAGCTCGAGCCGGTCGACGAGGTCGGCCGCGAGGAGGTCCTGGGCGAGCCCGATGCTGCCGTGGACGCCGATGTCACGTCCCGCACCGTGCCTGAGCCGCTCCACGTACGGGACGAGCGGGGCGTCCGCCACCACGCTTGTGGACCAGGGCCGGTCCGGCCGACTGGAGGTGAAGACGTGCTTGGTCGTGCCGTTGATGAAGTCGGCGAACGGCTGGACCTGGGCGGTGGGCCAGTAGCCGGCCCAGTAGTCGTAGGTCCCGCGACCGAGCAGGACGTCGTCCTGGGTGGCGATCACGCCGGCGAGGTTCTCGAAGACCCCGTCGTCCGCCTCGAACATCCAGTTCCCGGGCTCCTCGGCGACGCCGTCCAGGGACAACAGCGTGTAGAGCACGACCTCGCGCACGGTGGGCCTCCTTCTCCGTCGCGGACCTAGGGCCCGCGCCGCGCGGTTCCGAGGGCCAGGATCCAGACGGCCGCGACGCCGATGGCGGCCAGCCCGACGCCGTACGCCGCCGCAGCGGGTCCCGAGGAGAGGTCCTCGCCGTACCGGGCCAGCGCCACCGCCTGGAGGACCACGAAGGTCACGCCCGTGAAGCCGACCGGACGGACGGCGAGGACATCGTCGATGAGCCCGGCGTGCCCGGCCGCCCAGCCGAGCCCGACCAGCCAGGCTCCGACAGCGCGCGCGGTGAGCGGGGTGAGCGGCCACGACCACAGTGTCGAGGCGGTGTCGGGCGCCACCAGGAGCACCACCCCGGTCCCGACCAGGACCACCCCGAGAACGAGCAGGAGGGACCGCAGCGGCACCGGCAGCCGACGTCCCGGCGCGGCCCCGGCCCCGGTCCGGGCCCGCCTCAGCTCGACCACCCCGACCACCGACAGCGCCACCGGGACCAGCAGGTAGATCGCCAGCCAGCCCCAGGTGATGGCCCGCGCGCCGGCCGGGTGCTCGGCGCCGAGGTGGAACCTGTCGAGGTGCACCAGCGTCACGACCAGCGTGAGGGTCGTGAACACCAGCACGCTGCCCACCGCCACCCGTGCCCGGTGCCAGTCCGCGGCGCGGGCGCCGGCGACCTCCAGCACCGCGCTGGACCAGTACGCGGCGCCGAGGAACACCGCCGTCATCGGGGGCGCGATGGTCCAGGCGAACCAGTCGGCCGTGCGCTCGGGGAAGACGAAGAGCTGGAGGCCGGCGAGGAATACCAGGAAGGCGGCCAGGAGCAGCAGGCGCCGCAACGCCCGAGACGTCGCAGGCGTGGGCGGCGCCGGCGCCGGCGCCCGGTCAGTCGACGGCGGCGTCACCGCTCGCCCCCAGGGTGACCGGGACCCCGTCGTCGGCCAGGTAGTCGTGCAGCACCGAGATCACGGTCGCCCCGTCGCCGACGGCGGTCGCGACCCGCTTGATCGAGCCGGCCCGCACGTCGCCGATCGCGAAGACGCCGGGCACGCTGGTCTCCAGCGGCAGGCTGCGACCGCCGTCCGGCCGACCCGTGTCGGTGCGCACGAACCCGGACGCGTCACGCTGCACCGCCTCGGGCAGCCACGCCGTGCGCGGCGTCGACCCGATGAGCACGAAGAGGCCCGACGCCTCGATGTCCTCGGTGACCGTGGGCGGGGCCCCCGGCCCCGGGCCGGTCGGTCGGGTGTCGGCGACCGTGACCGCCTCCAGGCAGCCGCCGGCCGCGCGTCCCCCCACGACTCCCCGGTGGTAGCGGATCGTGAGGTTGCGCGTCGCCTTGAGCTGGCCGATCAGGTACTCCGACATGCTGGCGGCCAAGCTGGGGCCCCGCACCAGCAGCGTCACGTGCCGGGCGTAGCGGGCCAGGTGGAGGGCGGCCTGCCCCGCGGAGTTGCCGCCGCCCACCACGCACACCTGCTGGCCGGTCATCGACGGCGCCTCGGAGACCGCGGCGCCGTAGAAGACCCCGCGCCCGAGCAGGTCCTCCAGCTCGGGGACGCCGAGCCGGCGGTAGTCGACCCCGGTCGCCACGATCACGCTGCGGGCCCGGACGACGCTGCCGTCCGACATCCGCACCCGGTGCAGCGCCCCGTCGGCGTCCAGGCCCTCGACCACGCGCATGAACGAGTACTCGGTGCCGAACGCCCAGGCCTGCTGGAAGGACCGGTACGCCAGGTGCGCCCCGCTCACCCCGCGGGAGAAGCCCGGATAGTTGCGGATCAGCGAGCTGGTCCCCGCCTGCCCGCCGACGGCCTGCTCCTCGATCACCAGGGTCGAGAGGCCCTCCGAGGACGCGTACACCGCCGCCGCGAGGCCGGAGGGGCCGGCGCCGACGATGACCACGTCGAAGATCCGGTCGGGCGCGAGCGGCGCCATCAGCCCGAAGGCGTCGGCGATCTCGAGGTCGGTCGGGTTGACCAGTGTCGTCGGCGGGGTGGTGAAGGCCAGGACGACCACGGGCAGCTCCGGGTCGTGGAGGTCGAGCGCCTCGAGCATCCGCTGGGCGGAGCTGGTGCCGGTCGGGTGGAACCCGACCGGGATGTGGTTGCGCCCGAACGCGTCGCGCAGCGAGTGGGTGCGCTCGTCGCGCGCCTCGCCGATGAGCCGGACCGCCTCGAAGCCGAGCCCCTGCGCGAGGTGCCAGTCGTCGAGGGCGTCTGTGACGGCACCGTGGAACTCCTCGTCGCGGCGCCGTTCGGGCCGCACCAGCGAGAGCTCCGCGTGGCCCTGGGCGATCGCGGCGAAGACCGGCGCGGCGCTGGCGAAGTCGCCCCAGGTGACCGCCACCGCCCGTTTGGCCGAGGGGCTCAGGGCGTACGCGCGGCGCAGGAAGTCCAGGCCGTCCCGGTCGTCGGGGCCGTAGTAGCCGATCACGAGGGCGACGGGTCGTCCCCACCGGCGCAGTCCCTCGAGGATCGCGCGAGCGTGCGCGTAGTCGGCGCACACGACGACCTCGTAGTCGCCGCCGTACCGGCGGCGCAGCTCGGCGCCCATCACCTCGCGCGACACCGGGTCGGTGGTGGCCAGCAGCAGGACCGGGTCGATGTGCTCCATGGCCGCCCCTCCTCGGCAGAGCCTCGTCGGTGCTCAGCACGCTACTCCCGGGGCCTGCCCCCGGCGAGGGGTAATTCGGACCGACGCCGGCGGAACCGCCCGGCGGCTACCCGAGCGCCAGCTTCGCGGCCACCAGGAGCATCGTCGCCGCGATCAGCAGCTCGAGGACCTGCCAGGACCGAGGCCGGGCGAGCAGCGGAGCCAGGAGCCGGGCTCCGAAGCCGAGTCCGCTGAACCAGGCCATGCTCGCGAGCACGGCCCCGACCGCGAACTGCCAGCGCCCGTCCAGCAGCCCGCTCCCGGCGCTCCCGTGCGTCGCCGCGATGGATCCGATGAGCAGGACGGTGTCGAGGTACACGTGCGGGTTGAGCCAGGTCAGGGCGACCGCCCGGCCCACCACCGTGCGCGCCGGCTCGGCGCGTGCCGCCCCGACGGCTCCGGCGTCCAGCGACTCCGGCGCCAGGGCGCGGCGCAGCGACGCTGCGGCGTACCAGAGCAGGAACGCCACCCCGAGCCACCGCACCACGTCGATGACCCACCCCGCGCGCTCGACGACCACCCCGATCCCGGCGACGCCGGCCACGATGAGCACGGCGTCAGAGGCCGCGCACACGAGCACCACCGCCCCGACGTGGTGGCGCAGCAGCCCCTGACGGAGCACATAGGCGTTCTGGGCGCCGATGGCGACGATGAGCGAGCCGCCGGTCAGGAAGCCGGCGGCGAGGGTCGAGAGCACGCCTCCGACCGTAGGGGCGAGCGTCGATGAAGGCCAGCAACTGTTCCTTCAGATGGTGAAGTTCTGCTTCACTGACACGGTGCGCTTCGACCCGGTCCAGCTCGACACCGTCCTGACCATCGCCGAGGAGGGTTCCTTCGAGGCCGCGGCCCGGCGCCTGCACGTGACCCCGAGCGCGGTGAGCCAGCGGGTGCGCGGTCTCGAGCAGTCCGCGGGCCAGGTGGTGCTGCGGCGCACCGCTCCCGTGGAGGTCACCGAGGCCGGGGCGCCGCTGGTCCGGCTGGCCCGCCAGATGCGGCTGCTCGCCGCCGAGGCCGGCGCCGCCCTGGGGGACGCCGACGTGGTCGACCTGGCTGTCGCGGTGAACGCGGACTCGCTGGCCACCTGGTTCCGCCCGGTCCTGGCGGCCGTCGCCGAACGGGCCGGGACGGCAGTGCGCCTGCACGTCGAGGACGAGGCGTTCTCCCACGACCTGCTCCGCCGGGGCGAGGTGCTGGCGGCGGTCACCCGGGAGCCGCGACCGGTGCAGGGTTGCTCGGTGGAGCCGCTCGGCGCGCTGCGGTACATCCCGGCGGCGGCGCCGCGCCTCCTGGACCGGCACCGCCGGGGCCGCGGCGTCGACTGGTCCACGATCCCGCTGGTGGTGTTCAACGAGAAGGACCAGCTGCAGGACCAGGTGCTCGCCGCGCACCGCGTGGGTCGTCCTCCCGTCGTGCACCGGGTCCCCAGCACTGCGGACTTCCTGGAGGCCGTCCGCAGCGGCCTGGGGTGGGGCCTGCTCCCCGAGCCGCAGTTCGCCTCGGCCGCGGGCGCCGGGGACCTGGCCCGGCTCCCCGGGACCAGCGCCCTCGACGTCGCCCTGCACTGGCAGCGCTGGCGGCTGGCGACGCCCGCGCTCGACGACCTCAGCGACGCCGTACGCCGGGCCGCGACCGGCTCCCTGCGGGCCCACCGCCGCGCCTGAGCGAGGCGTCCCCCGTATCGGGGCCGGCGACAGCCTGCGCCGCATCGCCGAGGCACTCGCCGACGGCGAGCGCTGAAATCGGCGGCGTTTCCGGCGCGCGAGCGGGGTACCCGGCACCATGATCGCCGCCTACTTCGCTCCACCCCGCGTCGACCTCGTCATCGCGCTGGCGCTGCTGCTGTGCGGCTCCGGGCTGACCTTCGTCATCGCGGTGCTCATCATCGTGCACGCCGCCCTGCGACCGAGCCCTGGACAGGGCGCCGTCCGTCCGGACCAGGGCGCGCCCACGGGATGATGGCCGCCGCCAGCCGCGGGTCAGCCCAGACCGAGCAACGCCAGAACGAAGCCGAGCAGGGGGATCGTCCACAGCAGCACCGACGCCAGCAGGTCGGCCTCCCGGCCGGTCCCGCCGGCGGCACTGTGCTCGAGGGTGGGGGCGGTCATGCGCAGGCTGCTCCTCGCAGATGTCGGGGCATGTCAGGCGTGGTCACGAGCTGATGTCGCAGCCGAGTCACGATGCTCGCTCCGGAGCTGGTTCCAGCTTCGGCGAGCCCCCAGTCCCCAGGCCCGCGTCATTGCATGCGGAGGCCTGCGTCACCTCGCCGGCGGGACGATCGGGCGATCCGCCCCTGCGCCCAACCAGACCTGTGGGAGGCTGGGAGCCACGGCACCACCCCCTGGCCCCCACCTGTCGGCGTTGCTGACCATCCAGCACGGCCGATGAGAGCAGGACGACGTTGCAAGCAGGACCCCCGGCGGCGCCAACGCGAGCCGCAGGTTCGGACCACGGGTGGCTGGACCGCGTCACCGGACTCGCCGTCCGAGTGCTCGGTGCCTCCTCGGCCTGCGCCGTGCTCGACCCGGCGGTCCGACGTCCCGGGACCGCGAGCGAGCTCACCGGCCCCGCCCAGGTTCCCCCGGTTCCCGCCGCGCTGGCGGACCTGGCGACCCGGACCGCCGCACCGGTCGTGATCGCCGACGCCGCTGCCGACTCGCGCGTCGCCGACCAGCCCGCCGTGGTCTCCCGCGACGTGGGTGCCTGCCTCGCCGTACCCCTCCTGCGTGAGGGGACGGCCCCGCTGGGCGCGCTGTGCGTGCTCGACCGCGAGGCGCGCGCCTGGAGCGAGCACGAGGTCGCCGTCCTCGTCCATCTCGCCGCGATCATCGTCGCCGACCTCGACCTCGCTGCGGCCTCCGCCGACCACGAGGACGACCGGCTCGTGCGCGAGCTCGCCGTCGAGGCCGCCGGCGTCGGCATCTTCGACTGGGACCTGGGCACGGGCGTCCTGAACCTGGACGAGCGTCTGGTCGAGATCTTCGGCCGGGAGCGCGGCTCCTTCCGGGGCACCGTCGAGGAGTTCGAGCAGCTCATCCACCCCGAGGACCGGGCCGGGGTGCAGCAGGCGTTCCAGGAGGCCATCGCGAGCTGCGGCCAGTACGCCGCCGAGTACCGGACCATCCACCCCGGCGGCGCCGTGCGCTGGGTCACCGCCCGCGGCCGGGCCCTGGCCGGGCCGGAGGGCGTCGCCGTCCGGGTGCTCGGCGCGGCGTACGACACCACGGCGGTCCAGGACGGCGAGGCCCGCCTCGCCCGGGTGCTGGAGACCATGCCGACGGCGTTCTTCCAGCTCAGCCCGGACTGGCGGTTCAGCTACGCCAACGCGGAGGCCGGCCGGATGCTCGACACCCCCCGCGAGGAGATGGTGGGCGGCGTGATCTGGGAGCTGTTCCCCGAGGCCGTCGGAAGCACCTTCGAGACGCACTACCGCGATGCGATGAGCTCGGGTCGGCCGGCGACGTTCGACGCCTACTACCCGCCGCCGCTGGACGCCTGGTACGAGGTGCGCGCCTGGCCGCACCCGGACGGGCTGAGCGTCTACTTCAACGACATCACCTCGCGCCGTCTCTCCGACCAGCTGCTCGACCAGACCCTGCGCCGCAGCGAGCTGCTGGCCGGTGTCAGCGCGACCCTGACCGACACCCTGGACGCCGAGGAGGCCGTCGCGCGGCTGGCCCGCGTGGTCGTGCCGGAGCTGGCCGACTGGTGCGTGGTGACGCTGGTCGAGGACCGCCCCGGCGACTGGCAGCAGCAGCTGCGCGACGTGGGCTGGTGGCACGCCGACCCGGAGCAGCGCCAGCTGGTCGACCAGTACGCCTCCCGCCGGCTCCCGGCACTGACCGAGGGCTCGTTCATCGCCCGCGCCCTCGCCTCGCCGGACCCGGTCGTCGTCGATGCCGGAGCCGCCGAGGCCGTCAGCGGCGTCCTGCGGCCCGGGCCCGCCAGCGACCTGCTACAGGAGCTGGCCCCGGACTCGCTGGTGGTCGTCCGACTGCCGGGACGCCGGCGCACCGTGGGCCTGGTCAGCGCCTTCCGCGGTCCCGAGCGCGGCCCGTTCTCCGACGACGACCAGCGCACCCTGCGCGAGATCGCGAGCCGCGCGGGCCTGGCCATCGACAACGCCCGGCTCTACGGGGAGCAGCGGGACCTCGCCGAGGGGCTCCAGCGCAGCCTGCTCACCGAGCCGCCGCAGACCCGGTCCCTGGACATCGCGGTGCGCTACGAGTCCGCCGGCCAGGCCGCCCAGGTGGGCGGGGACTGGTACGACGCGTTCGTGCAGCGCGACGGCGGCACGGTCGTGGTGATCGGCGACGTCGTGGGCCACGACGTCGCCGCGGCCGCCGCGATGGGCCAGATCCGCAGCGTGCTGCGCGGCATCGCCGTGCACGCGGGCGAGCCGCCCGCGGAGGTGCTGCGCGGGGTCGACCAGGCCATGGAGACGCTGGCGCTCGGCACCACGGCCACCGCGGTGGTGGCCCGCTTCGACGCCGAGCCCACCGACGGGCTCACCATGCTGCGCTGGTCGAACGCCGGGCACCCGCCCCCCATGCTGGTCGACCCCGACGGCACCGTGACCGTCCTGCAGTCCCAGGAGCCGGACCTGCTGCTCGGGCTGGACCCGGGCGCCCAGCGCGACGAGACCTTCATCGGGCTGCCCAGCGGCTCGACCGTGGTCTTGTTCACCGACGGCCTGGTCGAGCGGCGTGGCCAGGACATCGACGACGGCCTGCTGCAGCTGCAGGACCAGCTCGTCGAGTTGCGCGCCCACGAGCAGGACCCGGACCCGCTCTGCGCCGAGCTGCTGCGCCGGCTGGTGCCGGACCGCCGCGAGGACGACGTCGCGCTGGTCGCGGTCCGCGTCGTCTGAGCGGGCCGGTCAGGCCAGCACGAACTCGACGGCGCGCCGGTCCGGGTCCGCGACCGCCAGGCGGACCCGGACCTCGGCACCCAGCGTCAGGTCCGTCTCGGCGCTGACCCGCGCCTCGATCGCGGGGTCCTCGACCGTGACCTCGCCACGACGCGGGTCCCGGTCGTCGACGTCGATGACGACGGCCAGGAACTCCTCGCCGACCCGGGTGTGCAGCACCCCGGCCTCGACCAGGTCGAACACGGCCCGCTCGTACTGGGCGGCCCGCTGCGCGGAGCGCTGCAGGATGCCCGGGAGTCCGGGCAGCGCCGTGCGCACCCAGTCCGGCACCGGGGTCCCGGCGCACAGCGCGACGCACACCTCCCCGGCGTACCGGTCCCCGAGCCTGCGCAGCGGTGCGGTCACGTGCGCGTACTCCGAGGCCAGGGCCGCGTGCTGCGGCTCGGCGGGCAGCACGCCGTCGAACGCGGCGTACCCGGCGCCGCGCAGCAGCCGGGTGCAGGCCACCAGCATCGCCGCGTGGGTCGGCCGCTCCGGGTCCAGCGTGCGCACGAAGTCGGGGAAGACCAGCTCCGCGGGCCACGCCACCTCCAGCGCGTGGGCGGTGCGGTGCAGCCGGCGTACGTCACGCGGGTCCGGCGCCGGCAGCGTGCGAAGCAGCCCCACCTCGGCGTGCAGCATCAGCGCGGCGGCGCTGAAGCCGGTGAGCAGCGAGATCTGGGCGTTCCACTCCTCGACGGGCAGCTGGCGGCGGAAGTCCAGGCGCCACTGCTCCCCCACCACCTCGACCTCCTGGTCCGGCAGCGGCAGCGACACCCCGCCCCGGTCGGCCTCGCGGGCCAGGCGCAGCGGGCCGACCTCGGCCAGCAGCCGCAGGGTCTCCGCGGCCGAGCCGTCCTCGATCGCGGCCTGCGCCTGCGCGTAGCTCAGCTGCGCGGTCGAGCGGATCCGGGCCCGTTCGACGACGACGTCGGTGCGGGCGCCCTCGGCGTCCAGGGTGATCGTCCACAGCAGGGCCGGACGCACCTGCCCGGGCAGCAGCGAGGCCGCGTCCTGGGAGAGCACCGGCGGGTGCAGCGGCACCTGCGAGTCCGCGCCGTAGAGCGTCTCCCCGCGGCGCCCGGCCTCGAGGTCGACGGGGTCGCCGGGCCGCACGAACGCCGCCACGTCGGCGATCGCGTAGTGGACGACGTAGCCGCTGCCCGCGCGCTCGATGTGCAGCGCCTGGTCCAGGTCCCGGGCGCCGGGCGGGTCGATGGTGAGGAAGGGCAGGTCGGTGCGGTCCAGGTCCGGCAGCCGCGGCTCCTTCGCCGCCCGGGCGGCCGCCTCCTCCACCTCGGGCGGGAAGTCGGGGCTCACCCCGAGCTCCTCCTGAATCCGCGCGACCCCGGCGCGCAGGGTGGCCGCGGCCACCCCGTCCTCGATCCAACGGACCCGGACCACGCGGTGTGAGGGCATACCGGCACCATAGCGACCGTGCTGATCCTGCTTCCCCCCAGCGAGGGCAAGGCCGCTCCGCGGCGCGGCAAGCCCCTCGACCTCGACACCCTCGGCCTGCCGGTGCTGACCGACGCCCGCGGCGCCGTCCTCGACGCCCTGGTCGACCTGTGCGCCGGCGACCCGGCCAAGGCCGCCGACGTGCTGGGGGTGGGCTCCACCCAGCTCGACCTGGTCCTCGCCAACGCCGGGCTGCGCGAGGCACCGACGGCCCGCGCCGACGCGGTGTACACCGGAGTGCTCTACGACGCGCTCGACGCGGCGTCGCTCTCCCCCGCCGCCCGGCGCCGGCTCGGCGCGCGGGTCGCGATCACCTCGAGCCTGTTCGGGCTGGTCCGCCCCGCCGACCGGATCCCGGCGTACCGCCTCTCCGGCGGCACCACCCTGCCGGGACTCGGCCCGGTCGCCGCGCACTGGCGCGGGCACCTCGGGCCGGCGGTGGCCGAGCAGCTCGGTGGCGGGCTGCTGGTCGACCTGCGCTCGAGCACGTACGCCGCGTTCTGGCGGCCCCCGACGGAGCTCGCGCCGCGGGTCGCGACGGTCCGGGTGCTGCACGAGGCCGACGGGGTCCGCAAGGTCGTCAGCCACTTCAACAAGGCCACCAAGGGCAGGATCGTGCGGGCCCTGCTCGAGGCCGGCGCCGACCCGCGCACCCCGGCCGCCCTCGCCACGGCGCTGACCGACCTGGGCTGGCACGTCGAGACCGGCCCGGCCACCCCGAAGGGCACCCAGCTCGACGTGGTCGTCACCGCGCTGTAGCGGGTCTCGACCCGCTCAGGCGCCAGGGCGCCGTCACGGCTCGACCACCGGTGGTCGCTACCAGGCGCCGGGGTTCGCGAACGCGTCGTTCCCGGGCGGCAGCGCGTTGTAGAGGCGCATCGAGGTGCGCGGCTCGGTGCCGTCGACGCCCCCGCTGAAGAACGACACCACGGTGACCGACGCCGGCGAGAGCTCCATGCGGAACACCGCGTCCAGCGGCGCGTCCACGGCGTGCGCGACCAGTGTCTTGATCGGGGTGACGTGGCTGACGACCACCACGGTCCGGCCGGCATGCTCGTCGAGGACCCGCTGGAGCCCGCCGAGCACCCGCTCCTCGACCACCCGGAACGACTCGCCGCCCGGCGGCGCCGCGTCCAGCGACCCGAGCCAGGCGTCGAGCTCCTCGGGGTGCCGCTCGGCGACCTCGCCGAAGGTCAGCCCGTCCCAGTGGCCGAACTCCATCTCGGCGAAGCCGGGCTCGAGGAGCAGCTTCGCGCCGAGCACCTCCGCGACGATCTCGGCCGACTCCTGGGTCCGCCGTACCGGCGAGGCGACCACGGCGTCGACCTGCTCGGCGATCGGCGCGATCCACTGGGCGGTGGCCCGGACCTGGTCACGGCCCTCGTCGCTCAGGCCGGGGTTGGCGCTCGCCAGGCCGCCGGAGAAGCGCTTCTCGATGGTGTGGGCGGTCACCCCGTGGCGCACCAGCACCAGCGTGGTCGGCTCGCTGCTGCTGGCCGACCAGCCGCGGGCGCGGGACTGCGCCGCGGCGGGCGGCTCGCCCTCGACGGCGGCGGCCGGGCTCTCGATCTCCTCGATCAGCGAGTCCTCGTCGGTGGTGTCGGCGAGGACCGTCACGCCCGACCGCTTGCCGTCGAGTGCCTGGTTGACGAGCCGGTCGGCGTACCCGTTGCGCTCGCGCGGCACCCAGGTGTACGTCGTGCCGAACGGCGCCAGGGCGTTGGCCTGCGCGGCGAGGGCGGCCATGTCGGGGTGCTTGATCTTCCAGCGGCCCGACATCTGCTCGACGACGAGCTTGGAGTCCATGCGGACCTCGATCTCGGCCTCGGGCGCGTGCTCGGCGGCGAGGCGCAGGCCCGCGACCAGCCCGGAGTACTCGGCCACGTTGTTGCTGGCGACCCCGATCGTCGCGCCGTCCTCGGCGATCACCTCGCCGGTGTCGGCGTCGCGCAGCACCGCGCCGTACGCCGCCGGGCCGGGGTTGCCGCGCGAGCCGCCGTCGGCCTCGACGACGACCCGGGAGGGGCCGGACGTCATCGGAGCCGACCGTCCGCTGCGCTCACAGACCCGACTCGGGGGTGCGCACCAGGATCCGCGAGCACTCCTCGCAGCGCACCACCTCGTCGCTGGGCTTGGCCTTGATCACGGCCAGCTCGGCGTGGTCGATGCCCAGCTGGCAGCCGGTGCACCGGCGCTGGCGCAGCTCGGCGGCGCCGACGCCGCCCTTGGCGGTGCGCAGCTTGTCGTAGAGCGCCAGCAGGTCCGCCGGGACCGCCTCGACCGACGGGCCGCGCTCGGCCTCGACGTCGAGCAGCTGGGTGTCGATCGCGGCGGCCTTCTCGTCGCGCGAGGCCAGCAGCTCGGCCAGCCGCTCGTCGATGGCGGCCACCCGCTCGCGGAGCTCGCGCAGGGCGCGCTCGGCGTCCTCCAGGCGGGCCATGACCTCCAGCTCCTCGTCCTCGAGGGTGCCGATCCGGCGCTCGAGCGAGACCAGCTCCTGGCTCATCCGCTCCAGGTCCTTGGGGTTGCTGATCGCGCCGGAGTCCATCCGGTCGCGGTCGCGGGTGCGGCGGGTGCGGACGGCCTCGACGTCGGCCTCGACCTTGGTCTGCTCGGCGGTCAGGTCGTCGACGACGATCCGGGCATCGCGCACCTGGTCCTCGAGCCGCGCGCGCTCCTGCTCGAGGCTCGCGATCTCGGCGATCTCGGGCAGGCGGTTGCGCTGGTGCCGCAGCTGGTCGGCACGGGCGTCCAGCGCCTGGACGTCGAGCAGCTTGAGCTGGGCGAACGGGTCGGCTTTCAGCGCGGGCTCCTGGGCTCGTTGTTCTGTTCGGATGGACGGAACGTCCACGGGTCGGTGCACGTCGTGCTGACCTTGGTGCCCACCGTATCGCCCCAGGCCTCCTTCAGCCGACCCTCCACCACGGGGAGCCAGGTCCACTCCGCGGCCCAGTGCGCGACGTCGACCAGCGCGGGCCCGCCGCGCTCGGTGAACTCGGCGGCCGGGTGGTGACGCAGGTCGCTGGTGACGTAGACATCGGCGTCGGTGCCGGCCACGGTGTCGAGCAGGAAGTCGCCGGCGCCGCCGCACAGCGCGACCCGGCGCACCGGCCGGTCCGGGTCACCCGCGACCCGCACGCCGTGCGCGGTCCGGGGCAGCGCCGCGGCGACCGTGTCGGCGAACTCGCCCAGCGTGGTGCGGGGCACCGTGCCGATCCGACCGGTCCCGCCGGACGCGAGGCCGGGGTCGGCGAGCTCGAGGACGTCGTACGCCGGCTCCTCGTAGGGGTGGGCGCGCAGCATCGCCGCGACCACCCGGGACCGCAGCCGGCGCTCGAGCACGACCTCGACCCGCTCCTCCTCGACCACCTCGGGGACGCCGACCTCGCCGATCGCGGGGTGGGCGCCGGGCTGCGGCCGGAACCGGCCGTGACCCGGGGTGGAGAACGAGGCGTGGTCGTAGTCGCCGATCCGGCCGGCGCCGGCCTCGGCGAGGGTGGCCCGCACGACCTGGGCGGCGTCGGCGGGGACGAAGACCGTGAGCTTGTCCAGCGGCGTGGCCGGCGTCGGCAGGATCGGCGCCAGGTCGCTGAGGCCCAGGGCGTGCGCCATCGCCTCGGAGACGCCGCCGGCGGCCTGGTCGGCGTTGGTGTGGGCGGTCAGCAGCGCGCAGCCGGCGCGGGCCAGGGTCGCGAGGGTGCGGCCCTTGGGGGTGGTCGCCGCGACCCCGTGCACGGGCTTGAGGAACAGCGGGTGGTGGACCACGAGGAGGTCCGCGCCCCAGGCGGCCGCCTCGGCGGCGACGGCCTCGGTCGGGTCGACCGCGAACATCACCTTGCCGACCCGCGCCGACGGGTCCCCGAGGACCAGCCCGACGGCGTCCCAGTCCTCCGCGGTGGCGGGCGGATACCACCCGTGCAGCAGGTCGACGACGTCCTGGAGGGTGCGCTCGGGGGTGGGCATGGGCGTCAGGCTAGCGCCGGGGCGCGACTAGGCTCGGAGCATGCCCGTCGTGAAGATCAACGCCATCTCGGTCCCGCCCCAGGCCGCCGAGGAGCTGGAGCGGCGCTTCGCCGCCCGCGCCCACACCGTCGACTCGGCCCCGGGCTTCCTCGGCTTCCAGCTGCTGCGCCCGACCGCCGGCGAGGAGCGCTACTTCGTCGTGACCCAGTGGGCCGACGAGGAGTCGTTCGCCGCCTGGCGCGACGGCGACGCCCGCGCCGCCCACTCCGGTGAGCACGGCAAGCCGGTCGCCTCCGGCGCCCAGCTGCTGGAGTTCGACGTCGTCATCGACGTGAAGCCCACCGCCTGAGCGCCGTACCGGTGCTCAGTTCACCTGCCGCTCCCGGTCCTCCCAGTACGGCGCCCGCAGCTTGAACTTCTGCAGCTTGCCGGTGGCGGTGCGGGCCAGCTCGTCACGGAACTCCACCGAGGTCGGGGCCTTGTAGCCGGCCGCCTGGTCCTTGCACCAGGCGATCAGCTCGGTCTCGGTGGCGCTGGCGCCCTCGGCGAGCACCACCAGCGCCTTGATCGTCTCCCCCCACCGCTCGCTCGGCACCCCGATCACCGCGACCTCGGCGACGGCGGGGTGGGAGAAGAGCACGTCCTCGACCTCGATCGAGGAGACGTTCTCGCCGCCGGTGATGATCACGTCCTTGCGGCGGTCGCTGATCGTCAGGTAGCCGTCCTCGCCGATGGCTCCGCCGTCGCCGGTGTGGAACCAGCCGTCGGCGAGGGCCCGCGCCGACTCGTCGGGCTGCTCCCAGTAGCCCTCGAGCACCACGTTGGAGCGGGCCAGCACCTCCCCGGCGTTCTCCTCCTGGGTCGAGACCGCCAGACGTACGCCGAGGGCGGGCGCGCCGGCGCGCACCAGCTTCGCGGCCCGCTCCTCGTGGGTGAGGTCGTCCCACTCCTCCCGGGACCGGTTGACGGTGAGCAGCGGCGAGGTCTCGGTGAGGCCGTAGATCTGGATGAACTCCCAGCCCAGCTCCTCGGCGACCCGGGCCACCGTGCGGGTGGGCGGCGGGGCGCCGGCGACGATGATCCGGACCCGGTCGCGGCCGGGGATCTCGCCCTCCCACGCCTGCGCGGCGTCCAGCACCGCCGCGACGACGGCGGGCGCGGCGCACATCACCGTCACGCCGTGGTCGCGGACCCGGCGCAGGATCTCGGCGCCGTCGATCTTGCGGATCACTACCTGCTTGACGCCCAGCCCGGTCATCGCGAACGGCATCCCCCAGCCGTTCGCGTGGAACATCGGCAACGTGTGCAGGTAGACGTCGCGGTCGGTGACGCCGGCGTGCAGCGCGAACGTGACCGCGTTGACCCAGATGTTGCGGTGCGTGATCTGGACGCCCTTGGGGCGGGCGGTGGTGCCGGAGGTGTAGTTGATGCAGGCGGTGGCGTTCTCGTCCGGCTCCCACGGCTCCGGCACGCTTCCCTCGGGCGCGTAGAGCGCCGCGTCGTCGCCGAGCACGAACCGGTGCTCGGCCGTGACGCCCGCCAGCTCCTCGTCGAGCTCGGGGTCGACCAGCAGCACCCGGGCCCCGGAGTGCTCCACGATGTAGCGCACCTCGTCGGGGCGCAGCCGGAAGTTGACCGGGACCAGCACCCGCCCGAAGCCGGAGACGCCGAAGAACGCCGCCAGCAGCCGGGCGCTGTTGTGGCTGACGAACGCCACCCGTTCCCCCGGCCCGATCCCGAGCTCGTCGAGACGCGCCGCCTGCCGGCGCGCCAGCGAGGCCAGCTCGGCGTAGGTCAGCCGCCCCAGGGACGGCGCTGGCTGGTCGGGCTCGTCGACGACCCCGACCCGATCGGCGTACACGGTCGCGGCTCGGTCGATGAAGTCGGCGACGCTGAACGGAACGATCACGGGAGCTCCTGCGTGAGGACGGCGGCGGTCGAAGTGACCCGGGTCACTGTAATGAACGCCGGTCGCCCGGTGAGCGGACTCACAGCGTCGCGGATGCAGCGGCGGAACACCGCCGAACTTAAAGTTGTTGTCCGACAACCATTGTAGGAACGCAACCACCTGCTCGGAGGACCATGACCACCCTCGCTGCCGCACCGGACGCAGCGGACGCCGGCGCCACCACGCCGACGAATCCCCTCAAGCCGCTGATCGGGCTGCTGCTCGGCATGTTCGTCTCGATGCTCGCCACCACCGTGGTGAGCACCTCGCTGCCGGTGATCCTCGCGGATCTCGGCGGCGGGCAGACGGCGTACACCTGGGTCGTCACCGCCACCCTGCTCACCACGGCCGTCTCCACCCCGATCTGGGGCAAGCTGGCCGACCTCTTCGACCGCAAGCTGCTGCTCCAGCTGGCGCTGGTGGTCTTCATCCTGGCCAGCGCCGCCGCCGGCTTCGCCCAGGACAGCGAGTGGCTGATCGCCTGCCGCGCCGTCCAGGGCATCGGCGCGGGCGGCCTGGGCGCGCTGACCCAGATCGTGATGGCCGACATCATCTCCCCGCGCGAGCGCGGGAAGTACATGGGGCTCTTCGGTGGCGTGATGGCGCTCGCGACCGTCGGCGGCCCGTTGATCGGCGGCGCGATCACCGACGCGGCGAGCTGGCGCTACAACTTCTACGTCGCGGTCCCGGTGGCCGCGGTCGCGCTGGTGATGATCCAGAAGACCCTGCACCTGCACCCGCTGCCGAAGCGCCGGGTCAGCATCGACTACGCCGGCATCGTGCTGCTCTCCGCCTCGGTGTCCACGCTGCTCATCTGGATCTCGCTGGTCGGCAGCTCCTTCGCCTGGGGCAGCGCCACCACCGCCTGGATGGTCGGCGGCACAGTGCTCGGCCTGGCCGGCTTCGTGGCCGCCGAGCTGCGGGCCACCGAGCCGCTGATCCCGCTGACCCTGTTCCGCAACCGGACCTTCACCTGGGCGGTCGTCGGCAGCCTCGCCGTGGGCGTCGCGATGTTCGGCACCACTGTCTTCCTCTCCCAGTACATGCAGCTGGCCCGGGGCGCCTCCGCGACCGCGTCCGGCCTGATGACCCTGCCGATGATGGCCGGGCTGTTCCTGGTCTCCTCGCTGGCGGGCCGCCAGATCAGCAAGACCGGTGTCTGGAAGCCGTACGTCCTCGGCGGCGCGGTCCTGCTCACGATCGGCATGGCCCTGATGGGCACCATCGAGTACGACACGAACTTCGTGCTGGTCTCGGTCTACATGTTCGTCCTCGGCTCGGGCGTCGGCCTGGTGATGCAGAACCTCGTGCTGGTCGTGCAGAACGCCGTGCCGTCGCGCGACCTCGGCGTCGCGAGCTCGGGCGTGAACTTCTTCCGTACCGTCGGCGGCACCATCGGCGTCGCCGTCCTCGGCGCGGTGCTCGGCAACAAGGTCACCTCCCACATGGCCGAGCGCGCCGGCGACCTGCAGACCGCCCTCGGCTCCCTCGGCGCCCAGGGCAAGGAGGTGGCGGCCACCCTCCAGAACGGCACCATCCCCGCGGTCAGCAGCCTGCCCGAGCCGGTCCGCGTCATCGTCGAGTCCGTGTACGGCGCCTCGGTGGCCGACATCTTCATGGTCGCCACGCCGATGGCCCTGCTCACCGTGCTCGCCGTCGCACTGCTGCCGAACCTGCCGCTCGGCACCCAGACCCGCCACGAGAAGCTCCGCGACGAGGACGCCGCCGTGGCGGTGGCGGCGACCGCCGAGGCCGCCGCCGGGCAGAACGGACCGGAGCACCCCGGTGACGGCCGCCTCCGGGACTGAGCGCGACCGGGGCACCCCCGTGGATCCCGCCGAGCGGGTGGGGCCCCGGTCACCGGCCGGTGGCCTGGAGGACGCCGTCGACGAGGTCGAGCGCCAGTTCGCGACGCTGATGTCCGGGGCGCGCCGGCGGATGCGCGACTATGCAGCGCTGGTGCACCCGGACCTGACCCCGCTGGGGTTCACGATCCTGGTGCTGCTGCGGCAGTGCGCGCCACTGCCGCAGAGCGAGCTGGCCCAGCAGCTGCACGCCGACAAGGGCGCGGTCAGCCGCAGCGTGACCCAGCTGGAGGATCTCGGGCTGGTCACCCGGACCCCGGCCCCGGACGACCGGCGGGTGGCGCTCGTCGCGCTCACCGAGGCCGCCCGTCAGTCGCTGGTCGGCATCACCGAGCGCCAGCGGGGGCTGCTGCACGACCGGGTGTCCGCCTGGCGCGTGGCGGAGGTGCGCCAGCTCGGCGACCTGCTGGCCCGGCTCAACGAGTTCCCCCCGGTGCCGCCCGCGGGCTGAAGGGCGGCCGCCGCCCGGGCCGCCCCGGCCCATGTAACGCGACGTTCGCTCCACTAGGAGCCTGCTGCAACGGGCGCCTAGTGCAGCGAACGTCGCGTTACAAGCGGGGGCGGCACCCCACCAGCCTCACCAGCCCCAGGAGCCTCAGCGCCGCCAGGCCCGCAGCGGCCCGGTCTCCGGCCGCTCGACCTCGGGCGACTCCGACTGGGCCCACACCCGCCGCCACTGGGCGACCTGCGGACCAGCGGGGTCGGGGGTGCGCCCGGCCGCGGCCCGGCGCTTGGCCTCCCACCACGTGGAGGTGTCCTCGTCGAGCAGCTGCGCGATCGCGTCCTTGATCCGCGGGGCGAAGTCGCGCACCGACTCCCCCTCCGCGGGCCGCAGCGGCTCGCCGAAGCGGATCGTCAGCTGGCGCCGGCCCGGGCTCGGCCAGCCCTGGCCGCGCGGCATCGCCGCAAACGTGCCGCGGTGGGCGACCGGGACCACCGGCACGCCGTGCTCGTGGGCGAGGTAGGCCGCCCCCATCCGGAAGGTCCCGGTCCAGCCGTCGCGCGAGCGGGTCCCCTCCGGGAAGATCACCAGGCTCCAGCCGTCGGCCAGCACCTCCCCCGGAGTCGTGGCCATCGCCCCGCCGCGGCGGTCGATCGGGAAGGTGTTGAAGACCAGCGAGGAGCCGACCGCGCGCCACCAGGTGTCGAAGAAGTAGTCGGCCGCCGCCGCCACCGCCGTACGCCGCCGCCACCGGTCGGGCAGCGAGAGCAGCACCAGCGGGGTGTCGAGGTGCGAGGCGTGGTTGGCGGCGAAGATGACCGGCCCCTCGAGCTGGTCCAGGATGTCCAGCCCCTCGACGTGGGTGCGCACCTGGGAGCGGAACAGCGGCTCCAGGGCCCCGCGCTGGGCGACCTCCCGGGCCGCGACCGCCGGCCGGCGCCGGGACCAGTCGGACGGGAAGACCGTCGAGCGCTGGGCGGGGACGTAGGCCTCGGCCGAGCGCGGCACCTGCGGTCGCCGGCCCCAGCGCCAGCCGCGCGCGACGGTGCGGACGTCGTCCGCGGTGTCCTTGAGGAAGTTGCCCATGGCCGGCCTCAGCGCACGTCCGCGAGCAGCTGCGGCGGGTTGTGGAGGTAGGTGATCGAGGGACTGGTGCCGACGGTGCCCGAGGCCATCTCCAGCGCGTCGGCCAGCGTCGAGGCGGCGCGGAAGCCGAGCCGCGCCGCAACCTTGCGGTCCGCCCCCACCCAGATCACCTCGTCGACGTGGTCCATCGCGTGCGCCGCCCAGTACCACATGTAGAACGGGTGCACCCCGTGGTAGGCGTGCGAGGTCCGGTAGAGGTGGCGGTACCACTCGTCCTCGGCGAACTGCTGCTCGTACTTCTCCCCGATCACCGCCGGGTCGGTCGACTCGGCCAGCACCTCCTCGTAGAAGTCCACGTAGGAGGGGTGGTGCAGCTGGTTGAAGCCCTCGTTGAGCGGGTGGTAGAGGATCACCGCGCCGCCGCGGCGTACGACGGGCTGGTGGCGGTAGGAGTTGAAGTAGTAGCCGAGCCCCATGCAGGTGGCCAGGATCGGGTTCATCGAGCTGTTGACGTTGTAGGGGCCCAGGTAGGGCACGCCGAGGACCAGCACGTCGGACTGGCCCTGGACCTCCACGACCTGCTGGCGGTGCACCCGCTCCAGGGTCTTCTCGTGCACGGCCTCGACCTCGCCCGCGCTGATGCCGGTCAGCCCGTAGGCGCTGCGCATGTCGTGGAAGAGCTTGTGCCGCAGCTTCTGCGGCGCGACCGCGAGGCCGCGCTTCGCCGCGAGCATCGAGCCCTGGTCGCGCACCCCCCACTCCCACTCGCGCTTCTGGAAGAAGTCGAAGGGCTTGGGGAAGACGTCGTTGTCCAGCGTGGTCTCGATCTGGAAGACCTTCACGTGGTCCTTGATGACCCGGCCGATCCGCCAGGCCGAGTGGTGCATCGCGGACTTCTTGTGGTCCATGAACGAGCGCGACTGCACCATCGTCTTGGGGTTGTGGTGGTGGCGCAGCGACTTGTACGACGCCAGCCCGATCCCGACGGACTTGTGCCCGCCGTCCATCGCGACCAGGTTCACGTTGACGTAGACCAGCAGGTCGGACTCCGCGGCCCGCTTGCTGATCTCGATGTCCTCACCGTGGTCGGTGGTCCCGAGGTGGGCCAGGTTGTCACGGTCCTCGGCGTCGAAGTTGTAGAGCAGCCCCTGGGGGTAGAACGAGCGGAACACCCGCTCCCCCACGATGTGGCGCAGCTCCGCGGCGGTCATCCGCCGGTGCAGCGCGTTCGCGGCGACGATCTCGACGTCGTCGACGCCCGCCTCGGCCGCCAGGGTCAGCACCTGCTCGATGATCCGGCCCCGGATGTCGGGGGCCTTCATGCTCGGCAGCGGCAGCGAGAGGTCGTCGAAGGCGATCGTGAGCCGCATGCCGGCGAAGAGCAGCTCCGGCAGCGGCGCGGAGTCCTCGGGGTGCAGCAGCGCGTCCCGGATCGCGGCCTCGACGTCGGGCACCGTCGGCAGGGACTCCGGCGGGTAGACCACCCGGGTGCCGAGCGGGAAGCTCTCCAGCCGGAAGCCGAGACCCTCGTGGACGACCAGCGGCGGGGTGCGGTCGTCGACCTCGAGGACGAAACCAGGGCGGGTCATGGGGATCTCCTACTGGGACGAGCGGGGGTCGAAGGCCACCTTGACGGTGCCGAGACGGCCTGCGGAATGGGCATGGTCGAGGGCCTCGCGCCAGCGGTGCAGCGGATAGGCGGCCACGGACTTGGCCAGTCGCGCCACCGCGTCGTGACCGACCAGCTCGGTGGCCACGTCGAAGGCGCTGCGCCCGGCGTACGGTCCGCTCAGCAGCGGCTCGTGGCGCGCCGAGGCGTAGGTGCCGACGACCTCGAGCTCGCGGAACCACGCGGCGGAGAGGTCGGCGGGCGCGGGCATCCCCGAGAGCACCACGCGACCGCCCGCGCGGGTCGCCTGCAGCGCCGTCTCCAGCGACTGGCTGCTGCCGACGGCGTCGACGGCGACGTCGACCCCGCCGAGGAGGTACGGCGAGGAGAACTCCGGCTGGACCTGGAACGCCCCGGTGCTGCGCCGGACCCGCCGCAGCACCTCGCCGGGGGCGACGACCTCGGTGGCCCCGAACTCCTGGGCGAACTCGCGCTGGTGGGCGTGCTTGGCCACCACGACGATCTCGCCGGCGGCGGTCAGCCGGCGCAGGGCGAACGTCGCGAACAGGCCGACCGAGCCGGCCCCGCTCACCAGCACCCGGTCGTTCTCCCGGACTCCGGCTCGCAGCGCGGTGTGCACCGCGCAGGCCATCGGCTCGATCAGGATCGCCTGCTCGTCGCTGTAGCCCTCCGGCACCGGGTGCAGCTGGCTGCGGTGCGCGGCCAGCTGCTGGCCCCAGCCTCCGCCGGTGTCCTTGCAGAAGCCGGTCTGCAGGCCGGGCGAGAGGTGACCGACGGTGATCCGCGAGCAGCGGTTCGTGGCCCCGCTCGCGCACCCCTCGCACGGCTCCACACCGCGGGCGGCGCAGGTCAGCACCGGGTCGACGACGACGCGGGTGCCGGCGGGCAGGTCCTCGCAGTCCTCCACCAGCTCGGCGACCACCTCGTGGCCGGGCACGAACGGCAGCGAGACGACAGCTGAGAAGTACAGGCTGGTCTGGCCGGACAGGGCGCCGAGGTCCGAGCCGCAGATGCCGGAGAGCCGGGTGCGCAGCCGGGCCCAGCCGGGCCGGTCGACCTTCGGGGGGTCCAGGGTCACCAGCCGCAGCGGCGCGGCGTACCCGGAGAGGATGCCGGGCAGCCGGCGCCCCACGGCCTTGCCCGCCACCGTGCGCGGCAGCGAGCGGAACATCTCCAGCGCGAGCATCATCAGCGGCTCCCGGCGGGGTTGAGGACGCGGGCCGAGCCGGACGGGCTGGCCCAGTCCACGATCGTCCAGTGCTGGCGCCGGGCGTGGCGGTAGAGCGAGACGTCGGGCCGGACCGCCACCGGGTTTCCGACGGCCGCCAGCAGCGGCAGGTCGGAGTGGCTGTCGGCGTAGGCGAAGGACCCGGCGAGGTCGACGTCGTGCTCGGCCGCCCAGCCCTGCATGAACGCGGCCCGGGACTCCCCGACCAGCGGCGAGCTGGCGAGGTGGCCGGTGCAGATGCCGTCGGCGTCGACGGCGAGCTCGGCGGCCTCGATGTGGTCGAACAGCGGGGCGAGGGGGCGGGTGAGCGGCCGGATGGCGCCGGTGATCAGCACGGTGGGCTGGCCGGCCGCGCGGTGCTGCCGGATCCGGCGGACCGCCTCCGGGGAGAGCCGCGAGAGCACGTGGCTGGCGAGGTGCTCGTCGGCGATCGCGTCGAGGTCGGCCAGCCGCGCCCCGGCGTACTCGCGGTAGACCGTGCGCAGGAAGTCGCTGCGCTGGCGGCGCTCGGCCTGGACCAGGGCCGGGACCCGCGCGGCGATCCGCCCGAGCTCGGCGAACCGCTCGGTCCCCGACAGCTCGCGCAGCCGCATCCACAGGTAGGTCTCGATGACGTTCGACGAGAGCAGCGTGCCGTCCATGTCGAAGAACGCCGCGGTGCGCGGGTTCTCCCCCACGGCCCGGGGCCCGGTGCGGTTCGCCCGCCGCCGCGCGGCGCGCAGCTCGTCGAGCTCGCGGACCGGCCGGGTGACGGCCGGGCAGTGGATGTCCTGGAGGTAGACCTGCCAGTCGACGACCGAGGTGTCGAAGCCGAAGCTCGCCTGGTCCGCTGGCGAGAGGGAGCGGTAGAGCTCCATGGTGCGAGCGTCGGAGAAGCGCAGCTCCGCCTGGGCGTACTCGTGGTAGAGGTCGAGGTAGCGGCGCAGGAACGCCAGCCGGCGGCCCTGCTGGTCCAGCTTGCGGGCGAGGTCGCGGGCCCGGTCGCTGCGGGGGGCGTGGCCCAGGACGTAGTCGGCGGCCCGATACGCCTTCTCGCTGGTGGTCAGCAGCCGCTCGACCGCCTGCGCGCCGGGGAAGCGCCAGTCCGGCAGCCGGACCGCACCGCGGTCGCCGGCGCTGAACGGGTGCGCGTCGAAGTAGCCGCGGACGTTCTCGTAGAGGGCCCGGAACGTGAGCGGGTTGCGGTCGCCGCTGGCCACGTGGAAGTACGCCGGGGCGCCGGCCTGCGGCGGGTGGGCCAGGACGGCCACGATCGCGGCCACCACGTGGTCGACCGGGACGATGTCGACGATGGTGTCGGCGGAGGCGGGGAACTCGGGGAGCTCACCGCGGCCGTAGGCCAGGATCAGCGGCTCGGCCATCTTGAAGCCCTCGATCCACCCGGCGTACGGGCGCTCCAGGGCGGACTCGATGATGCTGGGCCGCACGATCGAGGCGCGGTGGGTGGCCGCCCAGGACTCGACGACCCGCTCGCCGAGGGCCTTGGTGAACGTGTAGCAGTCGGTCCAGCCCAGGCTGCGGGCCCGCTCGGTGCCGATCCGCACCAGCTCGTTCTTGACCCAGGTCCGCCGGGCCTCCTCGGTCGCGGCGGCCGCGGTGAGCATCCCGGCCCGGCTGTGCTCGCGCTCGGCCCGCCGGCGCTCGCGGGTCAGTTCGTCGGCCCCGCGGGAGCGGTGCTCGACGGCGGTCCGCTGGCCCAGCCCCCAGGCGAGCTCGGCCTCGAGGTCGACGTCGTGGTCGACCGGCGCCTCGGGCACGTGCCCGCGGCGCCGCCCGGCGACGTAGGCGGTGGAGATGTGGACGTAGTGGATGTCGCGGCCGCCCTCGGCCGCCGCGGCCTCGTCGACGCGGGCCAGCAGCTGCCGGGTCCCGACGACGTTGGTGCGGAACCCCTGGTCGACCGGCGGATCGAAGGACACGTCACCGGCGCAGTGCACGACCGCGTCCAGGCCCGGCGGCAGCGGCGGGGGGTCGGCGAGGTCGCCCTCGACGACGGCGACCCGCGCGGCCATCAGCTCCTCGACTCCGCCGGCGTCGGCGACCGGCGCGGCGAAGATCGGCTTGGCGAGGAGCTTGGCGACCCGGGCGGCACCCGTGGTCGTGCGCTTGGGGCGCACCAGCACGCTGACCCGGCACCCGGGCACCTCGGTGAGCATCAGGTGCAGCAGCGCCTCGCCCACGAACCCCGTGACACCCGTGACCAGGACGTGCTGGCCAGCGAGCCGCTCGGCGACCGTCGCCCCACCCATGCTTCCTCCTCCGGGGGGTGTTCCAGGTCACCCCTGGTGGGCGATTGTGCACCCTCGGTCCACTCGGCGCCTCCCGGGGTCCAGCGCCCGGTCATCGAGCCGGCACCGGTCCAGTCACCCGCCCGGGGTGCCGGCCCTCTCGCCCTCCTCGACTGCCCGGGCCTCCGCCTCCGCCCGGTTCTTGGTCTCGACGCTCGAGATCAGCCAGGTCGCCACCGACGCCGTCACCGTGCCGACCACCGAGATGCCGACGAGCATCAGCGTCACCCCCACCACGCGACCACTGAAGGTCACCGGGAAGAAGTCGCCGTAGCCCACTGTCGTCACGGTGGTGGTCGCCCACCACAGCGCGTCGCCGAACGTCGTGATGTTGGCGCCGGGATCGGCGCGTTCGGCGTCGAGGACCGCGATCGCGCCCAGCGCGATGGCGACCACGGCCGTCCCGCCGACGTACACCCCGACCCGCCCGACCAGCGAGCTCACCGCCGCCCGGTGCAGGATGCGCGCGAACGCCAGGAGCCGGAGCAGTCGCAGCGGCCGCAGCATCGGCAGGGCGATCAGCGCCACGTCGTACCAGTGCCGCAACACGTACGGCCCGCGCTCCTCGGCCAGCGTGATGCGTGCGACGAAGTCCACGACGAAGGCGGCCCAGACCGTCCACGAGACCAGGTCCAGGAAGGAGCGCAGGTCCGGGTCGAGGCGGGGGTCCAGGACCGGCCAGGCGTAGGCGACCAGGAAGGCCACCGCCAGCAGCAGGAGGGGCACCTCGGCGCGGCGCTCCCAGCGCGCCACGCGGGTCGGGTTCGTCGTCACCGGCGGGATGCTACGCACGCGCCGCCGGTCGGCGTGCAGGGGTGGGCGCAGAGGGGATCGAACCCCCGACCGCCTCGTTGTAAGCGAGGAGCTCTACCGCTGAGCTATACGCCCTGGCCCGACCGTGCTCGATCGGGGCGGCCCACAGACTAGACGAGGCGCTGGCCGGCTGCGAGCAACGGCCCCGGACGGGGCTCCCGGCGGGCCGACGAGAGGTCCGAAAATGGACGTTGAACCGCCGGCGTCTCGGGTCGCCGGCGGTTCAACGCGAGAAGACTAGGACGCCCCCGCGCGCCGTCGAGGAGCTTCTGTCGAATTCAGGCGAGGAGTGCCCGATCGGTCTAGTCCGCCGCCGCGGCAACAGGCCAGCGGGCGGGCCTCAGCCCGCGGCCGCGGCCGCGGCGAGCTGGCGCAGGTGCTCGTCGAGGTCGCGTCCCTCGGGCATCGCGTTGTGCACCGACCAGCGCAGGTTGCCCGCGCGGTCCACGACGTACGACGAGCGGCGGGCACTGCCGCTGATCTCGTCGAGGACGTCGTAGGCGCGCGCCACCTCACCGTGCGGCCAGAAGTCGGAGAGCAGCGGGAAGTTCAGGCCCTCGGTGTCGGCGAAGGCGCGCAGTGCGAACACCGAGTCGCAGGAGACCGCGACGACCTCGGTGTCGAAGGTGAGGAACTCGTCGAGCCGGTCGCGGATCCCCGCCATCTCGCCTGCGCAGACGCCGGAGAAGGCGTAGGGGTAGAACAGGATCGCGACGGCCTTGCGGCCGCGGAAGGACGAGAGCGTGACGTCCTGTCCGAACTGGTCGCGCAGGGTGAAGTCCGGGGCCGGTCCCCCGAGGGACAGGCCAGGTCGGTCCGGCACGACGTCTACTCCTCCCGCTGCGCGAGCTCGCGCTTGAGCACCTTGCCCGTGGCGTTGCGCGGCAGCTCGTCGAGCAGCAGCACCTCGCGCGGCACCTTGAATCGCGCCAGATTC
This sequence comes from Nocardioides pantholopis, assembly GCF_003710085.1. NCBI lineage: Bacteria > Bacillati > Actinomycetota > Actinomycetes > Propionibacteriales > Nocardioidaceae > Nocardioides > Nocardioides pantholopis. The sequence goes on from NZ_CP033324.1 coordinate 2,639,944, forward strand.
TGCCGGACCCAGTCCTTGAGGTCGTCCTCGGTCACCTCCCGACCGTCCTTGACGACCACGAAGGCGCGCAGCCGCTTGCCGAACTGCTCGTCGTCGACGCCCACGGCGGCGACCTCGAGGACGGCGTCGTGGCGAGCCAGGCAGTCCTCGACCTCCTGGGGGAAGACGTTCTCGCCGCCGGAGACGATCATCTCGTCGTCGCGGCCCTCGACGTAGAGACGGCCGTCGGTCCCGAAGCGGCCGACGTCGCCGGTCGCCATCAGGCCGTCGATCATGTCCTTGTTGCCGCCGCCGGTGTAGCCCTCGAAGAGGATCGTGTTCGCGACGAAGATCCGGCCCGAGGTGTCCGCCGGCACCGGCCGGCCCTGCTCGTCGTAGATCCGCACCCGGGTCCCCCACGGCGGCTGTCCGGCCGATGAGGGCGCCGCCCGCAGGTCGGCGGGCGTGGCGATCGAGGCGTAGGCGACCTCGGTGGAGCCGTAGATGTTGTACAGGTGGTCGCCGAAGTGGTTCATCCAGTCCAGCGCGAGGTCCCCCGGCAGCGCCGAGCCGGACGCCGCGACCACCTTCAGGGTCGGCAGCGGGTGGCGGCGCAGGACGTCCTCGGGCAGGTCCAGGATCCGCTGCAGCATCACCGGGATCACCACGAGCGACTCGCACCGCTCCGCCTCGACGACCCGCAGCGCCTCCTCCGGGTCGAAGCGGCGGCGCAGCACCATCGTCGAGCCGAGCAGCATCGCCAGCGCGAAGTGCGCGAAGCCCCAGGTGTGGAAGAGCGGTGCGGCGATGTGGGTGCGCCAGCCGAAGCGCAGCGGCATCCGGGAGAGCAGCGAGATCGCCGCCTCGACGCCGGGCTCCTTGCGCGGCGCGCCCTTGGGCGTGCCGGTCGTGCCGGAGGTGAGGATCACGATCCGACTGTGTCGTCCAGGGGGGTCCAGGTCGGTGCCGTCGTGGGCGTCGATGAGGCGCTCCAGGCTCGGGACCTCGCCGAGGTCCTCGGCGGCGCTGTCGACCCAGCCGAGCACCCGCCGGCCGCTGTCCGCCCCGGCGAGCAGCCCGGTGAACTCCTCGTCGTGGACGACGACCCGCGGCTTCTCGCGCTCGAGCACCTCGACCAGCTGCGGGCCGGCGAAGGCGGTGTTGAGGTAGAGCAGGTCCGCCCCGAGCCGCGCCGCCGCGATGCTGGTCTCGACGAAGCCGCGGTGGTTGCGGCACATCAGCGCCACCGCGTCCCCGGCCTCGACGCCGAGGTCGGCCAGGCCCCGGGCCAGCGCGTTGGCCCGCCGGTGCAGCTCGCCGTACGTCAGCGTGCCGAGCTCGTCGACGATCGCGGGCCGGTCCGGCTCACGCAGCGCGACCGTGGCGAACCCGCCGGCCGGCCCGGTGCCCCACGCCCGAAGCGTGCCGAGCACGCCGGCCAGCACCCGGGGCGAGTACGGACGGACGATCCCGGAGCCGGCCAGCACCCGGACGGCCGTGGCGCCCGAGGACGCCCGTGAGCGGAGCGTGGTGAGCACAGCGACCATCCTGTCCAGTCGAGGGCAGTACGAGCGCGTGCGCTCAGGCGGGAGTCTTCGGAGCGACGAGTCGGGTCGCGGCCCAGTCCTTGCTGACCGCCGCGGTCGTGGTCTGCGACAGGCCCGCGATGGGCGCCGCCTCCGTCACGTCGGCGGGGTCCACGGCGCCGGCCCGGCCGACCTTGGGGGTCAGCAGCCAGATGGCGCCGCCGCCGACGAGGTCGGTGAGGGCGTCGACGAGACCGTCGACCAGGTCACCGTCGTCCTTGCGCCACCAGAGCAGGACCGCGTCGACCACGTTGCCGTAGCCGCCGTCGACCATGTCGGCGTCGATCGTGTCCTCGATCGAGACCCGCAAGCCGTCGTCGGTGTCGTTGTCCCAGCCGAGCTCCTGGATGACCATGCCGGCCTTGAAGCCCAGCCTCGCAGCGGGACTTTCGGTGGCGCCTGTCTGGGTGGACCCGCCACCCGCGGTCGAGCTCACTGAGGCCTCCAGACACTTCGATGTCGACCCCCGAGGTCCGGGTGGTCGGTGGGGATAGTTCAGCGGAGTCGGGCGCGAGGCGCAACCTCTGTCCAACAGCCATTACCTCACGCGCACGCTAGATGGGACTACCGACGGGTAGATTTTCCCCACCCGAGGCGCGTGCAACGATGAGTGGGTGACCGAAGAAACACCCACACCTTCAGGCACCCGCACCGGCAGCGTTCCTTCTGTGATCCACGAGGGCCTGCCGACCCAGCTGCCGGACATCGACCCCGACGAGACCAACGACTGGCTCGCGTCCTTCGACGCGTTGACCGAGGAGCGCGGCCGCGAACGGGCCCGCTACATCATGCTGCGCCTGCTCGAGCGGGCCCGGCAGATGCAGGTCGGCGTCCCCGCCCTGCGCTCCACGGACTACATCAACACGATCCCCCCGGAGCGCGAGCCCTGGTTCCCGGGCGACGAGGACGTCGAGCGCCGGATCCGGGCCTTCATCCGCTGGAACGCGGCGGTCATGGTCTCCAGCGCCAACCGCAAGGGCCTCGAGGTCGGCGGGCACATCGCCACCTACCAGTCCTCCGCCAGCCTCTACGAGGTCGGCTTCAACCACTTCTTCCGCGGCAAGGACCACCCGGGCGGTGGCGACCAGATCTACATCCAGGGCCACGCCTCCCCCGGTGTCTACTCCCGGGCGTTCCTCGAGGGCCGGCTCTCCGAGGAGCAGCTCTACCGGTTCCGCCAGGAGGTCCAGCACGGGCCCGGCGCCGGCCTTCCGTCGTACCCGCACCCGCGGCTGATGTCGGACTTCTGGGAGTTCCCGACGGTCTCGATGGGGCTGACCGGCATCAACTCGATCTACCAGGCGCGGTTCAACCGCTACCTGCAGAACCGTGGCATCAAGGACACCAGCGACCAGCGGGTGTGGGCCTTCCTCGGCGACGGCGAGATGGCCGAGCCCGAGTCGCTCGGCGCCATCGGCGTCGCGGCCCGAGAGGAGCTCGACAACCTCACCTGGGTGATCAACTGCAACCTCCAGCAGCTCGACGGCCCGGTGCGCGGCAACGGAAAGATCATCCAGGAGCTGGAGTCGACATTCCGCGGCGCCGGCTGGAACGTGATCAAGGTCGTGTGGGGACGCGAATGGGACGACCTGCTCGCCCGCGACGTCGACGGCGTGCTGGTCAACTCGATGAACAGCACGCCCGACGGCGCGTTCCAGACCTACTCCGTCGAGGACGGCGCCTACGTGCGCGAGAGCTTCTTCGGCGGTGACCCCCGGCTGCGGGCGATGGTCGAGCACATGAGCGACACCCAGATCCAGAAGCTGCCGCGCGGCGGGCACGACTACCGCAAGGTGTACGCCGCGTTCGACTCCGCCACCAAGCACGTCGGCCAGCCGACCGTGATCCTGGCGAAGACCGTCAAGGGCTGGACGATCGACGCGCTGGAGGGCAAGAACGCCACCCACCAGATGAAGAAGCTGACCCCCGCGGATCTCAAGCGGTTCCGGGACCGGCTCTACCTGCCGATCTCCGACCGCGACCTGGAGCGCTCCTACGAGGAGACCGGCGGGGCGCCGTTCTTCCACCCCGGCGCCGACGCCCCGGAGATCGAGTACATGCTCGAGCGCCGCCGCCAGCTCGGCGGGTCGCTGCCCAAGCGGGTCGTGCGCGCCAAGCCGCTGAAGCTCCCCGGCGACGCTGTCTACTCCGAGCTCAAGCAGGGCTCGGGCAAGCACTCGGTCGCGACCACCATGGCCGTGGTCCGGCTGCTCAAGGACTGGATGAAGGACCCGGAGATCGGCCAGCGGCTGGTCCCGATCGCCCCGGACGAGTACCGCACCTTCGGCATGGACGCGATGTTCCCGAGCGCGAAGGTCTACAACCCGGCCGGTCAGCAGTACGAGTCGGTCGACCGCAACATGTTGCTCTCCTACAAGGAGTCCAAGCAGGGGCAGATGCTGCACGAGGGCATCTCCGAGGCCGGCGCGATGGCCTCGGCGACCGCCGCGGGCTCGGCGTACTCCACGCACGGCGAGTACATGATCCCGTTCTACATCTTCTACTCGATGTTCGGCTTCCAGCGCACCGGCGACTCGATCTGGGCGATGGCCGACCAGCTCTCCCGCGGCTTCCTGATCGGAGCCACGGCCGGGCGCACCACGCTGACCGGCGAGGGTCTCCAGCACGCCGACGGGCACTCCCCGCTGCTGGCTGCGACCAACCCCGCGGTCGTGCACTACGACCCGGCGTTCGCCTACGAGATCAGCCACATCATGCGCAGCGGTCTGGAGCGGATGTACGGCCAGGGCGGGCCTGAGGGTCACGGCGAGAACGTGATCTTCTACCTGACCGTCTACAACGAGCCGATCGCCCAGCCGGCCGAGCCCGAGGACGTCGACGTCGAGGGCATCCTGCGGGGCATGCACCAGGTGTCGACAGCGGCGGGCGAGGGCCCGAAGGTGACGCTGATGGCCTCCGGCGTCGGTCTGCCGTGGGTGCAGGACGCCGCCCGGATGCTCGCCGAGGACTGGGGCGTCCAGGCCGACACCTGGTCGGTCACGTCGTGGAACGAGCTGGCTCGCGACGCGATCTCCGCGGAGGAGTGGAACCTGCTCCACCCGGCCGAGGAGCCGCGCACGGCGTACGTCGAGGAGCGGCTGATCGACGTCGAGGGACCGGTCGTGGCGGTCTCGGACTTCATGCGGGCCGTGCCGCTGCAGATCGCCCGCTGGGTCCCCGGTGACTACCGGGTCCTGGGCGCGGACGGCTTCGGCTTCGCCGACACCCGGCCCGCCGCGCGGCGGTTCTTCCACATCGACGCCGAGTCGGTCGTGGTCCAGGCGCTGCAGGCGCTCGCCGACGCCGGCCAGATCGACCGCTCCCAGGTCGAGAAGGCGTTCGCGACGTACCGCATCGACGACCCGACAGCGGTCGCCGACCGCAAGCAGGAGGGCGGCGACGCCTGACGGCTCCACCACGACACTGCCCGGCTCCGACGCATCGTCGGAGCCGGGCAGTGTCGCGTGAGGGGGCCTGCGGGCCCGCCAGGGTCAGGCGGGGGTGGCCGCCGGCACCGGCGCGAGGGTCCCGGCCGCGCCCTGCTCCAGCAGCCGGCGCCAGCGGGCCCGCGAGTACGACGCGGGCTCGGTGGTCCGGATGAAGTCGGTGAGGATCCGGGCGAAGCGCTGCGGGTGGTCCTTGTGCGGGAAGTGCCCGGCGTCCGCCATCACCTCGACCCGGGCGGTGGGCGCCAGCGTCGCGGCCTGGTGGGCGTGCTGGACGGGAAGCACCATGTCGTCGCGGCCCCAGATCACCGCCATCGGCATCGCGTCGGTGAGATAGGCGCGGTCCGCCATCGTGACCACCTGGCCCTGCCAGTCGACCACCCCCCGGACCACGTGGCGCATCGCGGTGCGGGCCGCGGGGTCCTTGAGCGAGTCGTAGATCGTGGCGACCTCGTCGAGGTCGCGGATGTGCTTGACCCCGGTGGCCGCCAGCAGCCGCAGCCCGGTGGTCCCGAGGTGGCGCAGCCCGGGCAGCGTCAGCAGCCCTATCGCCTGGTGGAAGCCCGGAGTCGTGATCGCCCGGATGATCGGGCTCACCTCGGGGCCCAGCCCGCCGCTCGCGACGAGCGCCAGCCGCTCGGTGCGCTCGGGGTACTGGTAGGCGAACTGCATGGCGACGCCGCCGCCGAAGCTATGGCCCACGACCGTGGCCTGCTCGATGCCCAGCACGGTCAGCAGGTCGCGCATGCCGTTGGCGTAGCCGCCCAGCGTGTAGTCCGCCCGGGGCTTGTCCGACTGCCCGTGCCCGAGCAGGTCGGGGGCGATCACCGTGTGGTGCTCGGCCAGGGCCTCGATCACCGGGGACCAGGTGGTGTGGTCGCACCCGAGGCCGTGCAGCAGGAGCAGCGCGGGCCCGCTGCCCACCTGGACGTACGCGCGCCGGTGGCCGTGGACGGTCGCGAACCGGACCTCGTGGGACTGCTCGGACACCTGGGGCCTCCTGTGCCGGTGGTGGGGCGATTGAACCAGACGACGGCGCGTTCGCCGGGCGACTTGGCGAGTCCGGTCCCGGTCGCTGCCGGTCAGGGTCCGCGCCACGAGCCGGACCGGTCTAACCTCAGACCGTGTCGTCCCGCGCGAGTGCAGTGCCCCGGATCCGCAACGCCGATGCGCTGCAGCGGGCCACCGGTGCGCTCAGCACCACCGCGATGGCCCGGATGGAGACCGACTTCGGCTGGTTCCGCGACCTCAGCGCCCAGGAGCGCTCCTGGGTCGGGATGATCGTCCAGGCGGGCATCAAGGGCTTCGTGGACTGGTACCGCATCACCCCCGACGGCGCCCAGCCGGACGGCAGCGCCCTGGCCACCTCGGTCTTCGGGGCCGCGCCGCGCACGCTCACCGGCGCGATCACGCTGGGGCAGACCGTCGACCTGATCCGGCTCTCGATCGACGTGGTCGAGGGCAGCCTCGACCAGCTCCTCGACACCGCCGACGCACCGCACGCACGAGACTCGGTCTCCCGGTACGCCCGGGAGGTCGCCTTCGCGACCGCCGAGGTCTACGCCCGGGCCGCCGAGCAGCGCGGCGCCTGGGACGCCCGGCTGGAGGCGCTGGTCGTCGACGCCGTGCTCCGCGCCGAGGCCGACGAGGCGGTGCTGTCCCGGGCGAGCGCGCTGGGGTGGAGCGCCCGCGGGGACGTCGCGGTCGTGCTCGGCGGCGTACCGGCCCGGCGTACCGAGACCGACCTGTTCGACGAGGTACGCCGCCGTGCGCAGGGCCTCGGGATGGACGCGCTGTGCGCGGTCCAGGGCGACCGGCTGGTCGTGGTTCTCGGCGGCGTGGGCGAAGCCCGCTCGGCGGCACTGGCCGTCGCCGACCTGTTCGCCGACGGGCCGGTGGTGGTGGGACCGGTCGAGCCGGACCTCGGCACCGCCCATCTCTCGGCCCGCGGCGCGGTCTCCGCGCACCGCGCGGCGGCCGGCTGGCCCGAGGCCCCGCGCCCGGTGCTCAGCGACGAGCTGCTGCCCGAGCGGGTCCTGGCCGGCGACGGGCACGCGCGCCGACACGTCGTCGAGGAGATCTACCTGCCGCTCGTCCAGGCCCGCGGCACGTTGATCGAGACCCTGGCGGGGTACTTCGCCTCCGGGTCGTCGATCGAGGCCACCGCCCGGGTGCTGTTCGTGCATCCGAACACGGTCCGCTACCGGCTGCGCCAGGTGGCCGACCTGACCGGATACTCCCCCACCGCGGCGCGGGACGCCCTCATCCTCCAGATCGCGCTGGTGCTCGGCCGCCAGTCGGGGCGCTCCACCCGGAATTTGTAGGGTTCCCACAACAACCACCGCCCGAGATTCGTGCGCGGCGGAGGCGAGAACCGGGGTCCGGTCCCGGCAGAGTGGGGCCCGTGCTCGTCATCGTCGCCCCCGGCCAGGGTGCCCAGACACCCGGCTTCCTCACGCCCTGGCTCGAGGACCCCACCTTCGCCACCCGCTTCGCCTGGCTGTCCACGGTCGCCGACATGGACCTGGCCGGCTACGGCACCGAGGCGGACGCCGAGACCATCCGCGACACCCAGGTCGCCCAGCCGCTGCTGGTCGCCACCGCCCTGGTGGCCGCGCTCGAGCTCTTCCCGCACCCCACCGACGGGTTCTCCCGGATCGGCGCCGTCGCGGGCCACAGCGTCGGCGAGCTCGCCGCCGCCGCCGGAGCGCGCGTCATCACCGCCGAGCAGGCGATGGTGCTGGTCCGCGAGCGCGGCAAGGCGATGGCCACTGCCGCGGCTCGCACGCCGACCGGGATGACCGCCGTCCTGGGCGGCGACCGCGACGAGGTCCGCGCCGCCCTCGAGGAGCACGGGCTGACCGCTGCCAACGACAACGGTCCCGGCCAGGTCGTCGCCGCCGGCACCGCCGAGCAGCTCGAGGCGTTCGCGGCCGCGCCGCCGGCCCGGGCCCGGCTGGTGCCGCTCAGCGTCGCCGGCGCGTTCCACACCCACCACATGGCGCCGGCGGTCGACCACCTCGGCATGCTCGCGCGCTCGGTCTCGGTGCACGACCCGAGGACCCGGCTGATCTCCAACCGGGACGGCACCCTGGTCCACGACGGCCGCGACGTGCTGCGCCGCATCGTCGGCCAGATCGCCAGCCCGGTCCGCTGGGACCTGTGCCTGGAGACGATGGCCGACCTCGGCGTGACCGGCATCCTCGAGATGCCGCCCGCCGGCACTCTCACCGGCATCGCCAAGCGCGTCCTGAAGGGCGTGGAGACCTTCGCCCTGAAGACCCCCGACCAGCTCGACGACGCTCGCGCGTTCTGCGACAAGCACGGCGAGGAGTCCGACATGGGCACCAACCCGACCTGGCGGATGGTGGTCTCGCCCGCGAAGGGGACCTTCCACATCGCGGCGGACGCCGCGGACGCCGGCTCCCTCGGCGCCGGCGCCCCGGTCGGGGACGTCGCCAGCCTGCGCGACCGGATCCACGTCACCGCCGCCCACGGCGGGCAGGTCGTGGAGTGGCTCGTCGAGGACGGCGACCTGGTCTCCCCCGGCCAGCCCCTGCTGCGCCTGCACCCCGAGGGAGCACTGTGATGGCGGCGGCCAAGCCGGCCCTGCGGGTCCCCCGGGGCGCCGAGCACGCCGCGCTCCTCGGCATCGGCGCCTACCGCCCCTCCCGGGTGGTCCCGAACAGCGAGCTCGTCGAGGCGATCGACTCCAGCGACGAGTGGATCCAGCAGCGCTCCGGGATCCGCAGCCGCCGCTGGGCGACGCCGGAGGAGACCGTGCAGATGATGGGCGCCTCGGCCGCGCGCGCCGCCCTCGAGGACGCCGGGGTCGACGCCAAGCAGATCGACTGCGTCATCGTCGCGACCGTGACCCACCTGGTGCAGACGCCCGCGCTCGCCACGATGATCGCCCACGAGCTCGGCACCGAGCAGGCCGCGGCGTTCGACATCTCCGCCGCCTGCGCCGGCTTCTGCCACGGCATCGCGCTGGCCGACGGCATGGTCCGCGCCGGCTCCGCCGGCCACGTGCTGGTGATCGGCGTCGAGCGGCTCTCCGACATCACCGACCTGAGCGACCGCGGCACCGCGTTCATCTTCGCCGACGGCGCCGGCGCGGCCGTGGTGGGCCCGAGCGACGTGCCGGGCATCGGCCCGGTCGTGTGGGGCTCCGACGGCGAGCAGTCCGAGCTGATCAAGTCCCGCGCGGACTGGCGCGATGTGCTGGCCTCCCCCGAGCCGCTCATGCCGCACCTGGTGATGCAGGGCAACCCGGTCTTCCGCTGGGCGTCGTTCGCGATGGCCAAGATCGGCCAGCAGGCGCTCGACGAGGCCGGCATCAGCGCCGACCAGCTCGACTGCTTCGTCCCGCACCAGGCGAACATGCGCATCGTCGACGCCCTCGCCCGGTCCATGAAGCTGCCGGCCACGGTCCGGATCGCCCGCGACATCGCGGAGTCCGGCAACACCTCGGCCGCCTCGGTGCCGCTGGCCCTGGCCCGGATGAAGGCCGACGGCGAGGCCCGCAGCGGCGACACCGCGCTGTTCATCGCCTTCGGCGCCGGACTCGCGTACGCCGCCCAGGTCGTCGTCGTCCCCTAGCCCCGACGCCCCGCCCCGGCAGGTCTCGGCCCGCCTCCCCCAGACGCACCACCGCACCACCGGCACACAGCCAACCAGCACAACTACGCACAACTACGAGGAGAACCACCACATGGCCACCACCGAAGAGATCCGCGCCGACCTCGCCGAGATCGTCAACGAGGTCGCCGGCGTCGACGCCGACGACGTCCAGCTCGACAAGTCCTTCGTCGACGACCTGGATGTCGACTCGCTCTCGATGGTCGAGGTCGTCGTGGCGGCCGAGGAGAAGTTCGGGGTCTCGATCCCCGACGACGAGGTGAAGAACCTCAAGACCGTGGGCGACGCCGTCGCGTTCATCGAGCGCGCCCAGGCCTGAGCCACACCCCCTTCCGAAGGAGTCGAGCAGCAGATGAGTCGCACCCGAGTCGTGGTCACCGGCATCGGCACCACCAGCCCCCTCGGCGGGGACGTGGCGAGCACCTGGGACGGGCTGGTCAACGGCCGGTCCGGGGTCCGTCATCTCACCGAGGACTGGGCCGAGGAGCTGCCGGTCAAGATCGCGGCCCGGGTCGCGGTCGAGCCCACCGAGGTCCTGGAGCGGGTCAAGGCCCGCCGCCTGGACCGCGCGTCCCAGTTCGCGATGGTCGCGGCCATGGAGGCGTGGCGCGACGCCGGCCTCGAGGGCTCGACCACCGAGGGCGGCCTCGACGGCGATCGGGTCGGCGTCGCGATGGCCTCCGGCATCGGCGGCGTCACGACCCTGCTGAACAACTACGACATCCTCAAGGAGAAGGGCCCGCGGCGCGTCTCGCCGCTCGCGGTCCCGATGCTGATGGCCAACGCCGCTGCGGCGAACATCAGCCTGCACATCGGAGCGCGGGCCGCGGTCAACACGCCGATCTCGGCCTGCGCCTCCGGCAACGAGGGCATCGCCCTCGCCCTGGACCAGATCCGCCTCGGTCGCGCCGACGTGGTCGTGGCCGGCGGCACCGAGGCCGCGATCCACCCGCTGCCGATGGCGGCGTTCGCCAACATGATGGCGCTGTCGAAGAACGCCGGCGACCCGACGACCGTGTCCCGCCCCTGGGACACCGGCCGCGACGGCTTCGTGCTCGGCGAGGGCTCCGGGGTCCTGGTGCTGGAGTCCGAGGAGCACGCCCGCGCCCGCGGGGCCCGGATCTACGCCGAGGTGCTCGGCGCCGGCATCACCGCCGACGCCCACGACATCGCCCAGCCCGACCCGGCCGGCCGCGGCGGCTCGCGCGCCATCCTGCGTGCCCTCGCGGAGTCGGAGATCGGCCCCGACTCGATCGTGCACGTCAACGCGCACGCCACCTCGACTCCGCAGGGTGACATCGCCGAGGGCCTGATGCTGCACGCCACCCTCGGCGACCAGGTCTCGAACGTGGTCGTCACCAGCACCAAGTCCATGACCGGACACCTCCTCGGCGGCGCCGGGGCGCTGGAGTCGATCGCGACAGTCCTGGCCCTGTACCACCGGATCTCGCCGCCGACGATCAACCTCGACGACCGGGACCCGCAGGTCGACCTCGACATCGCGACGACCGTGCGCGAACTGCCCTCCGGTGACATCGCCGCCCTGAACAACTCCTTCGGCTTCGGCGGCGCCAACGTCGCCGTGGCGTTCGGCAGCGTGTGATGACCACGGCGCCCACGAAGCCCGTCAAGGTCCCGCGCGACCAGGACCCCCGCAACCCACGCACCCGGCTGGCCGCGCTCTTCGACGACGGCACCCTGGAGCTGATCAGCGCCGACGACGACTCCGGCATGCTCGCGGCCGTCGGCCACGTCCAGGGCGCGCCGGTCGTCGCCTTCTGCTCCGACGCCACCATCATGGGTGGCGCCATGGGCGACCTCGGCTGCCGCGTGGTCGTCGACGCCTACCACCGCGCGATGACCGACCGGGTGCCGATCATCGGGCTGTGGCACTCCGGCGGCGCCCGCCTGGCCGAGGGCGTGCTGTCCCTGCACGCCGTCGGGCGGATCTTCCACGTGATGACCCAGGCGTCCGGCAAGATCCCGCAGGTCTCGGTCGTGCTCGGCCCGGCAGCCGGCGGCGCGGCGTACGGCCCCGCCCTGACCGACGTGGTCATCCTCGGCCCGGAGGGCCGGATCTTCGTCACCGGGCCGGACGTGGTCCGCTCCGTGACCGGCGAGGACGTCGACATGCTCCGGCTCGGCGGCCCCGAGCCGCACGGACGGCGCTCCGGGGTGGTCCACATCCTCACCGACACCGAGCGCGAGGCGCTCGACCGCGCGCGCACCGTGACCTCGCTGCTCGGCGCCCAGGGCAGCCTGCGCGTCGAGGACGTCGAGGACCGGGACCTCGAGGCCCTGCTCCCCGCGGCCCGGAAGCGGGCCTACGACGTCCACCCCCTGGTCGAGGCCGTCCTCGACGACGGCACCGCTCAGGAGCTGCACGCCCGCTGGGCCCCCAACATCGTCACCACCCTGGGCCGCCTCGGCGGCCGCACCGTCGGCGTCGTCGCCAACAACCCGCTCCGCCTCGGCGGCTGCCTCGACTCGCTGTCGGCGGAGAAGGCCTCGCGGTTCGTGCGGATGTGCGACGCGTTCGGCGTACCCCTGGTCGTCCTCGTGGACGTGCCCGGCTACCTCCCCGGCGTCGGCCAGGAGTGGGACGGCGTGGTCCGCCGAGGCGCGAAGCTCCTGCACGCCTTCGGCGAGTGCGTGGTCCCGCGGGTGACGCTGGTGACCCGCAAGACCTACGGCGGCGCCTACATCGCGATGAACTCCCGCTCCCTCGGCGCCACCAGGGTGTTCGCGTGGCCGGGCGCGGAGGTCGCCGTCATGGGTGCGGTCGCCGCGGTCCGGGTCCTGCACCGGCGTCGCCTCGCCGACGTGGCCCCGGACATCCGTCCGCAGGTGGAGGCCGAGCTGGCCGCCGAGCACGAGCGGATGGCCGGCGGGGTCGAGCGCGCCGTCGAGATCGGCGTCGTCGACGAGGTCGTCGACCCGGCCGCGACGCGCAGCGCCCTGGCCCGCGCGATCGACCGGGCCGTGGACGACGAGGGCGTACGCCGCGGCGTGCACGGCAACATCCCACTCTGAGAGAGCGCGGGTTCCCCGGCTCGTGCCCGGCCCGCTACCTTGGCCATGACGCAGGTCACAGACGACGTGGGGGAACCTCGGTGCACACGATGATCGGCAGGCTGGCCGCGCCGGCAGCGATGCTCCTCCTGGTGACGGCGGGCCTGGTCCTGGGGGTGAGCGCTCCGAGCCAGGCCCGGTCCTCGGACTGGGGGACGGTCTCGGCCACTGACGGCAAGCTCCGCAAGGGCTGCCGAACGAAGGCCTACACCTATGCGATCACGCCGCCGGAGGGCGACTGGGCCCTGGAGACCTTCTTGATCGACCCACGGGGCCGCAAGCTGGGCTCGGGCGTGCTGCTCGGCGGTCACGACGCCACCCAGGGCCGGGCCAGCTTCCGGATCTGCCGGGCCACGACCCGACCGGGCAAGTTCCGGATCCGGGCGCTGCTCAGCGTCCAGAACGGTCCGGTGGAGTACCAGGAGGAGTGGCTGGCGACCGCGACCTTCCGGATGCGCAAGCGCTGAGCCGACGGCTGCTCGGACCGCCGGCCGGCACCCGCGGGCGCCGAGAGAGCCTCAGACCACCTGGTGCAGCCAGCGCACCGGAGCGCCCTCGCCCGCGTGCCGGAAGGTCTCCAGCTCGTCATCCCAGGGCTTGCCCAGCAGCTTGTCGATCTCGACCAGCAGGGTCGTCTCGCCCAGGGCGGACTTCACGACGGCTGCCTTGAGCCGGTCCTCGGGGATCATGATGTCACCGTGCAGGCCGGTGACGGCGTGGAAGATCCCGAGCTCGGGCGTGTAGGAGTAGCGCGCCCCCTCGGTCCCGGAGGAGGGCTCCTCGGTGATCTCGAAGCGCAGCTGGTTCCAGCCGCGCAGCGCCGAGGCGACAGCGGCGGCCGAGCCGGTTGCGCCGGTCCAGGAGAGCTCGGCGCGGTACGTCCCCGACTGAGCCGGCTGTGGCGTCCAGTCCAGGCTCACGGGTACGCCAAGGACACCGCCGACGGCCCACTCGATGTGCGGGCACAGCGCGGATGGCGCTGAGTGGACGTACAGGACGCCCCTCGTGGCAGTGCGGTTGGCAGTGCGTGCGGTCACCGTGACTCCTCCTTACTCCGGCGCGAGCTACGCCTTCCCCAGCGGTCTCGTCAGTGGAGCGGATCGATCGAGTGACACGGATGTAGTTGTGAACCCATTGTGACGCATGTTGCGCCAGAGCACCAGTGATCCACGCCGGCGGGTTCCTCGCGTCGTCACGGAACGCTCAGCCGGCGTCGGGTGAGCCTCCCGGGCGCGCCGTGGCCGGGTCGACGACGTTGCCCGGCTCCACCAGGGCGCCCAGCGGCGCCCCCGCGGCCGGGACCCGCGGGCCGGTCTCCAGGTCCAGGACGATGCAGGTGACGTTGTCGCGTCCACCGGCCGCCAGCGCCGCGGCCACCAGGGCCTCGGCCGCCGCGTCCGCGGCGGGCGTGGCGAGCAGGGCGCCGACGACCTCGTCGGGCACGAGGTCGGTCAACCCGTCGGAGCACAGCAGCAGCCGGTCCCCCGGTCGGGCGTCGACCGGTGTCACGTCGAGCCCGGGGCCGGCCGGGTCGCCGTCCACCGAGCGCAGCACCATGTTGCGCCACGGGTGCCGACCGGCCGCCTCCGGAGCCAGCTGGCCGCGCTCCACGAGCCGCTGGACGTAGGTGTGGTCGGTGGAGATCCGCTCCAGCACTCCCGACCGCAGCAGGTAGGCGCGTGAGTCCCCCACGTGCCCCAGGGCCACCCGGTCGCCGTCGCACACCAGCATCGTGAGCGTGGTCGCCATCCCGAGCCGCTCGAGGTCGCGCTGGACCGCGAGCTGGACGCCCGCCCGCGCCGCCTCCCAGGCGGCCAGCACGACGTCCTCGGGCGGGTCCCCCAGGCGGGCCAGCGCGACCTCCGACGCGGCGTACGCCGTGGTCGCGGCCGCGACCTCCCCGGCCGCCGCCCCACCGACGCCGTCGGCGACCAGGGCGACGTAGGGACCGACGTACCCGGCATCCTCGTTGCCCGGGCGCACCAGGCCCACGTCACTGACTCCGTGTCCCGCGAACCTCAGCATGGACTTCCTCTCCGCACTGCGGTTGAACGCCGCGGTGGTCATGGCCACCAGGCGTCATTCCCCGCGGCGGGCCCGCGCATGCGCGGACCCGCCGCGGGTCCGAACTGCGGACAGCGCCGCGGGCTCAGCCCTGGGAGAGCTTCTTCTCCAGCGCGTCGGCGCGCTCGGCAGCATCGGTGAGCTGCTCGCTGTCGATCGCCATGGTCCGGTGGAACCAGGTGAGCGCGTCGTTCCCGCGTCCGGCGGACTCCAGGATGTCGGCGTAGGCGTACCGCAGCCGCACCACCCAGGGGTCCCTGCTCTTCGAGAGCAGCGGCGCGAGCTCGAGCGTGCGCAGCGCGGCGTCGAGCTGGCCCATGTCCCGACGGGCGCCCGCCTCGACGATCGTCATCTCGGCCTTGGCCTCCGGCGCGAAGTTCGCCACCGACGGGCTCTTGGCCAGCTTGAGCGCCTGCTCGGGGTGACCCAGGGCGCGGTGACAGTCAGCCATGATCGGCAGGTACGCCGTGGCGCCGTTCATCCGCTTCGCGGCCCGCAGCTCGGCGAGCGCCTCGGCGTAGTGGCCTGCGGCGTACGCCGCCTCGCCGACGGCCTCGCGGACCACGGCGAGCCGGCCGACGCGGGCCCGTGCGGCGAGGGCGTGCTGGTAGGCCAGCTCGGGGTCCTCGTCGATGTAGAGGCCCGCCGCCACCAGGTGCCGGGCGACGCGCGCGGCGAGCTTCTCCGGGAGGCCCTTGAGCTGCGCGGCGACGGCACGGTCCAGCTCCTGACCGGAGACTTCAGCGGGCAGGTCCGGACCGTCGTACTTGGCCTGCTCATCGGACCGGTCCACCTGCTTGTCCGTCGGCCGCTTCCAGTCCCGCTGCCCGCCGGCACGGGGCCCACCAGCGCGGGGCCCACTGCCGCCGCGACCCGAGGCGGGACGACCGGAGGACGAGCCGCCGCGACCGGCGCCTTGGGGCTTGCCGCCGGCCTCGGACCGGCCTCCGGACTGCGGTCGGCCCTCGGACCGGCCTCCGGACTGCGGACGGCCCTCGGACCGACCTCCGGACTGCGGACGGCCGCCCGAGGCGGGCTTGCCACCCGACTGGGGTCGGCCCTCGGACCGGCCTCCGGACGAGGGGCGACCACTCGAGGCGGGCTTCCCGCCCGCCTGCGGCTTGCCACCACGGCGCGGGGCGCCGGATCCGGTCGGACGCTGGTTGCGACGTTGCTCAGCCACGACGATGCTGCTCCCTGCTTGGTTGTGCGATGCACGATGACTGTCTTGAAATACACGTAGAGGGCCACCAGGGGTGGCCCTCTACGGAGTGTATGTCCGGCGGCGTCCTACTCTCCCACAACCTCTCGGTTGCAGTACCATCGGCGCTGAAAGGCTTAACTTCCGGGTTCGGGATGGGACCGGGTGTTTCCCTTTCGCTATGGCCGCCGTAACTCTTGCGGACACCATCCACCGCGGTGCTCACCGATTCCCGGGGGTGTGTGCACCCGGGTCGGGGTGGTGGGGTGTCCAAGCCACTATTCACATGTGTTGTACACGTGGTGTGTGTTGGATTGTGGACGCGAGTACGCAGTAGGTCGTTGTCGTTTTTGTAAAGTGAGTGTAAGACAAGCCCTCGGCCTATTAGTACCGGTCGGCTAGGCATTGCTGCTGTACACCTCCGGCCTATCAACCCAGTGTTCTGCTGGGGGCCTTACCCACTTACGTGGTGGGAAACCTCATCTTGAAACGTGCTTCCCGCTTAGATGCATTCAGCGGTTATCACTTCCGAACGTAGCTAACCAGCCGTGCCCCTGGCGGGACAACTGGCACACCAGAGGTTCGTCCATCCCGGTCCTCTCGTACTAGGGACAGCCTTTCTCAAGTTTCCTGCGCGCGCGGCGGATAGGGACCGAACTGTCTCACGACGTTCTAAACCCAGCTCGCGTGCCGCTTTAATGGGCGAACAGCCCAACCCTTGGGACCTACTCCAGCCCCAGGATGCGACGAGCCGACATCGAGGTGCCAAACCATCCCGTCGATATGGACTCTTGGGGAAGATCAGCCTGTTATCCCCGGGGTACCTTTTATCCGTTGAGCGACGTCGCTTCCACATGCCGACGCCGGATCACTAGTTCCGACTTTCGTCCCTGCTCGACATGTCTGTCTCACAGTCAAGCTCCCTTGTGCACTTACACTCAACACCTGATTGCCAACCAGGCTGAGGGAACCTTTGAGCGCCTCCGTTACATTTTAGGAGGCAACCGCCCCAGTTAAACTACCCATCAGGCACTGTCCCTGATCCAGATCATGGACCTAGGTTAGACATCTAGTACGACCAGAGTGGTATTTCAACGTTGACTCCACAACCACTGGCGTGGCCGCTTCACAGTCTCCCACCTATCCTACACAAGCCGAACCAAACACCAATACCAAACTATAGTAAAGGTCCCGGGGTCTTTCCGTCCTGCCGCGCGTAACGAGCATCTTTACTCGTAGTGCAATTTCGCCGAGTCCACGGTTGAGACAGCGCCCAAGTCGTTACTCCATTCGTGCAGGTCGGAACTTACCCGACAAGGAATTTCGCTACCTTAGGATGGTTATAGTTACCACCGCCGTTTACTGGGGCTTAAGTTCTCAGCTTCGATCTTGCGATCTAACCGGTCCCCTTAACCTTCCAGCACCGGGCAGGAGTCAGTCCGTATACATCGTCTTACGACTTCGCACGGACCTGTGTTTTTAGTAAACAGTCGCTTGGGCCTGGTCTCTGCGGCCCTTCACGCTTCCCCAGCTAGTGGGTACACGATCCGGGCCCCCCTTCTCCCGAA